>CAZGRF010000050.1:10312-13822 GCA_964527825.1 uncultured Pirellulales bacterium | reverse complement strand
TGTATTCATGCGCTCGGGTCCCGGCACGAACTTCTACCAGTGCGGCAAGCTCTACCGGGGCGATCGCGTCCAGGTGGTTCAGGCCCAGCAGGGCTGGTCGTGCATCGTCCCGCCGCCCGGATGCTTTTCCTGGATTGCGATGCAGTACGTGAGCATCAATCTGGAGAATCCGACGATGGGCATCGTCACGGGTGACAACGTGGGGGTCTACGCCGGCTCCGACTTTGTCGAGCCGATGGTCTCCACCAGCAAGCAGGTCTCGCTCAGACGCGGCCAGAATGTCAAGCTGCTCAGCGAGGAAAAGGACGAGTACTACAAGATCGCTCCGCCGCAAGGCGCGTATCTCTGGGTCAGCAGCCAGTACGTCGAGCCCATTCAGTCCACGACGGAACCGACGCCGGTTCAGATTAGCGGCGCCGAGGGTACGCCCGCACCGCCGCCGAGTGTGGAGCTGCGAAGCGAGTCTGAACTGCTCGATGCCTACTATGCCCTGAGCAAACTGGTTAAGGATGAGCAGCAAAAGCCCATGGCTCAGCAGAACTACGGCGAGATCAAAGAGAAGCTTGTCGCGCTCGCCGAGAACAAGAGTGCCGGCCGCGCCGCGCGCTACGCCGAGTTCACCATCAAGCAGGTGGAGCGATTCGAGCTGGCTTGCACGGTGGCCAAAGAGATCGCGCTGCAAAGCAAGGAGCTGCAGAATGTCAGCGAGAAGATCGATGAGGCCCGTGCGGTGAGACTGGCACAGGTCGAGAACCTCGGCAAGTTTGCTGTGATCGGAAAGCTCGAGAGTTCAAGCCTCTATGCCTCTACGGCTCCCGTTGGCCAAGCCCAGCGATATCGCATCTTGGATGAGTCCGGCAGGACGATCTGCTACGTTTCTCCGACCGGCCCGGCCGCAGGAAAGGACCTGAGCGGGCTCATCGGCCGCAAAGTCGGACTCGTGGGAGAGATTCGGCCGCATCAGGCCACCGCCAGAGCGTTTGTGGAGTTTACGGAGATTGTGCCACTGGATTGAGGACGCTCGAACACGCTTGGTGTTGTGCAAGACAAAACAAGTCCACAAAAGAAGAAGTCGCGCCGTTGCGGGCGCGACTTCTCTTCGTTTGTATACCTGGCAAGCGGGCGTCTGCCCGAGTGGATCTCAGCCCTGGGGACGGGTCTCCGATCCCGGCACGGCGACGATGTCGTCAGGCGGGGCCACGACTTCGCCCGTTTCAAAGTCCTCTGCCGTCGGCTTGAGGGTGAGGCCGTAATAGGGCGAGTCCTCGTTCTCCATCATGTCTCTCCAGCGAACCAGCTTGCCGGTGTAGGCAGAGATGCGACTCATGATGGCCGTCAGCGTCGATGTCGCGACGTTGCCGGCCTCATTGATCGGTTTCTCGTCCACAATACTCTGGAGCAGATCGACATGCTCCTGCACATACGGATCGCGGTTGGGGAAGTCGGGAACGCCGATTTCCTTGGCTGTTTTGAGACCGCCGTCACCCCAGGTTTCGCCCTGCGTGCCTCGGAAGAACTCTCTGACACCGCCGTCGGTCCCGTTGACTTGACGGCACATGCTGTGGATGCGGCAGCCTTCGCCATAGTCGAGGTCGATGCTGAAGAAGTCGAACTGGTCGCCGGTCTTGCGTCGGGCCCGGCCGCCGAAGCCCAGCGCCGTTGACGGCGGGTGACCGATATACCAGTTGGCGACGTCGAGGTTGTGGACGTGCTGCTCGACGATATGGTCGCCGGACATCTCGGTGAAGCTGACCCAGTTGCGGACCATGTAGTCGGCGTCACTCTCTCCGGGCTGCTTCGTCTTGTACCAAAGGGCGCCGCCGCACCACCAGACGCAACCGCCAGCGATGTCACCGATAGCGCCGCGCTCGACCTGATACTGGATCCGCCGATAGCCCCCTTGGTGCCGTCGCTGCGTGCCGGCCACGACCGCCAGCCCCTTTTGCTTGGCCAGCTCCCCGGCCGCAATCACTCTGCGCCCGCCCGGCGGGTCCACCGCTACGGGTTTCTCCATGAAGACGTGCTTACCGGCCTTGATCGCGGCCTCGAAATGCACCGGCCGGAAGTTGGGCGGTGTCGCCATCAACACCACCTCCGGATTGGCTTCGAGCAGTTTCTGGTAGCCATCACCGCCTCCGAAACACCGCGACGCGGGGACGTTATACCTCTGCCCCGTTGCCTCAGCCTTGCCCTTGAACCAGTCGGCGGTGGCGACCACCTCCAGGTCTACGTTGAGGATTTTGGCGGCCTCCACGCAATTCTCCAGCGCGTCGGTACCCCGGCCGCCACACCCGAGCAGAGCAACGCGGAACTTCCTGTTGGTGGAACCGGCGAAGACAACGCTTTTGCCGGCCAAGGCGGCGGCCATGCCTACGGCCGAAGTCTTGATGAAGTGCCGGCGTGAAAGGCTGCTGAATAGATTAGTTGGCGCTTGTTTCATACGTCGTTCCTTTCTCCAGAACTATGACCGATGCTCTTGCGCGTGCGGCCCCCCGTTGCCGGCGTCACGCTTCAAAGTCGTCGCAAGTTCGGTAGGCTTCGATGAGGGCCTGTTCTCCTTCCCTGCCGCGTTTGCTCGTGCCATGTTCCATACACAGCACGCCTTGGTACCCTTTGCGATGGATATGCTTGAAGATGTTCTTGAAGTTGATTTCACCCGTGCCGGGTTCCTTGCGGCCGGGGTTGTCGCCGAGATGGAACGCGCCGATCTCGCTCCAGCACCTGTCAATATTCGGGATCAAATTGCCCTCGGTGATCTGTTGGTGATACAGGTCGTCGACGATCTTGCAGTAGGGACTGTTGACCGCCTTGCAGATCTGGTAAGCCTGGGGCATTTTGGTCAGGAACAGTCCGGGATGGTCGTGCATGTTCAGCGGTTCGAGCACGAGCACCAGTCCGGCCGGCTCAACCACCTCGACGCAGCGTTTGAGGTGGTCCACGACGTTGGCTGTCTGATAGTCCCATTCCAGCCTTTCGTCATAATGGCCGGGAACGACCAGCGCCCACTTGACATCGGTGCGCTTGGCGACCTCGACACCTTGTTTCATCCGGCCGATCAGCATGTCGCGCATTTGCGGATCCGACGTGACCATGCTCTTAACGCCGAAATCGGCGTAGAGGACAAACGGTCCGAGCATCATGTCCAAGCGAGCCATTGCCTGGCCGATCTTCTCCTGCACATCTGTCGGCTTGCCCATCAGACCGTTGTCGAACATCGCCGAAAACCCTTGGTCGGCCATGAATTTGATTTGGTCGATCGGGTCGTTGCCGGCGTGTGCGCGGAAGACGCCGAGGGACGGCGCGTATTTCAGCTTGAACTTCTTGCCCGAGCCGGCTGTCTGCGCCGCGGGAGCGAGGGTCGAAGCTGCGAACGCGGCTGCCGCAGCCGTGCCGATGAAAGCGCGCCGCGACAGGGGATGGTGGTCTTCATGGGGACTGGTTGGCGGAAGTCTCATCTCTACGCTCCTATTAGCTGCTGGCGAAACCCACCTTTTCCTCCGGACTCGAACG
>CAZGRF010000050.1:0-10212 GCA_964527825.1 uncultured Pirellulales bacterium | reverse complement strand
TCCTCGCCGTGGGAGATCTGGCTGGCGTGGAGCACGCCCTTGGCGCCGCCTTCGAGCTTGATCAGGCAGTTGCAGTCGTCGTCAAGGGCACGTCCCGGCACGAAGGTCGTCAGTTCGGCGCAGAGGTGGGTGATCTTCAGCCCGGTGATGTACTCGGCCAAGTTGGCGGCGTGCGTGCCGATGTCACCGACACAGCCGCCGGCGCCGCTCTGCTTCGGGTCGGTGCGCCAACTGGCCTGCAGATTGCCGGTCTTCTCCAGGGCGGTGGCCAACCAGCCTTGCGGATACTGCACCACGACCTTGCGGACCTTGCCCACGTCCTTGTTCACAACCATGTCCCGCGCGAGCTTGACCATCGGGTAGCCGGTGTAGTTGTGCATGAGACCGAAAACGAGCTTGCTCTTCTTGACCAGTTTCTGCAGTTCTTTTGCCTCCGTGGAGGTCAGCGTCATCGGCTTCTCGCACATGACATGGAAGCCGGCCTTCAGGAAGTCACGGGCGATGGGGAAGTGCCAATTGTTGGGCGTCGTCACGGCCACGAAGTCGATGCGCTCGCCCTCCGGCAGGGCCGACTCGCGCGCAATCATCTCCTTGTAGTCACCATAGACGCGCTTGGGATTGAGGTAGAGCTGCCTGCCCACCTTCTTGGAATTCCTGGGATTGATATCGAACGCTCCGGCCACCAGCTCGATCTGGCCGTCCATCCGGGCGGCTTTGCGATGCACGTCGCCGATGAAGGCACCGATGCCTCCACCGACCATCCCCATTTTCAACTTCCGGTTGATTGCCATACCTGCTCCTTTCGATTCAACTTCTGCTGTGGACGAAGGTCACTGAGTGAACTTGCCTGCGTGCTCCACTTGCCCAAAACGTGGTGTCTCCTGCATGGGATTCTCTGCCGATTATAGGTGTTTGTGTCAGCGAAGCAACCGCAAAAACGGCCCTTAGACTGCCAGCGGGCCTCCGAAACCATGACTATACTCTCGGCCCCACCAGCCCGCAAGGCTCGAACCGACAGGAAATACCTGGCCTCGCGCTTGAATCCGTATGTTTGCAGAGACGTTGCGGTACTCGTGCAGTGCTTGTTGAGACAGCCCGAGGCCCGGTTGCGCTTTGTCTGTCTGCTGGTTCTTCGAGAAGACTTCATCCAGCATAATCCTCGGACGGAACACAGCCTTTTCCGTTGACTGGGTTGCGTGGTATAATCTCCGGCCGGACAGAGCTACATCACCAGTGAGGGGATTGGACTATTGGAGAAGAGCTCGCGCCATGCGGGGTTGCCGTGGGGGCGACTCCGGGCGGGCTTACGAATATGGCAATGGAATGGGAGGTAGCTATGGGCAGCACGAATCGATCGAGAGTTGTGATGGTTTGTTGTGTGACTCTAATCGGCGCCGGCGCCGTTCTAGCCCAGGATTGGCCGCAGTGGCTGGGGCCCAACCGCGACGCCAAGGTCAGTGGATTCAACGTGCCGGAGAAATGGCCGGCTGCGCTGACGCAGAAATGGAAAATCCCCGTCGGCGCCGGTGACGCGACGCCCGCCCTGGTCGGCGACAGGCTCTATGTCTTCACGCGGCAGGGCGGTGACGAGGTCATCATGTGCCTCAATGCCGCCGACGGCAAGGACATCTGGCAGGATAAGTACGCCGCTCGGGAAGTGACCGGAGCGCCCAGCCGACACCCCGGCCCCAGAAGCTCAGTCACGGTGGCCGATGGAAAGGTCATCACGTTGGGTGTAGGCGGTGTCCTCTCCTGCCTGGACACCAGCGGCAAGGTCCTGTGGCGCAACGACAAGTACGCAGGCGTGCCGAGATTCTTCACGGCCATGTCGCCGATCGTCGTCGACGGACTGTGCATCGCTCACCTCGGCGGCAGCGATGATGGCGCGATCGTCGCATTCGATCTGAGCGGCGGCACGGAGAAGTGGAAGTGGACGGGGGAGGGGCCGTCGTATGCGTCGCCTGTTTTGATGACGGTCGGCGGGGTCAAGCAGGTTGTTGTCCAGACGGAGAAGAGCCTCCTGGGTCTGGCTGTGGCGGACGGGAAGGTCCTCTGGCAGATGTCGACCCCGGCCCAGGGGCGGTTCTACAATGCAGCCACCCCGATTGTCACCGGGCAGATGGTGATCTGCACGGGACAAGGCGCGGGCACGAAGGCCGTGAAGATCGAGAGGGAAGGCGACGGTTTCGTCACCAGGGAGCTTTGGACCAACAGCGATCTCGGCACGCAATACAATACGCCCGTGCTGAAGGACGGCCTGCTCTTTGGGCTCTCCAACAATGGCTTCCTCTTCTGCGTGAACGCCGAGAACGGACAGACGGCCTGGACCGATACCACCAAGCACCAAGGTTTCGGCAGCGTCATCGACGCGGGCTCCGTCCTGCTGGCGCTGTCCAGCGATTCCGACTTGGTCATTTTCAAGCCCGATGGCAAGCAGTTCAGTCAGATCGCGACGTACAAGGTGGCCGAGACGCCGGTTTACGCATGCCCGGTGGTGGCGGGCAACCGCATCTACGTCAAGGATCAGGATGCGCTGACACTCTGGACGGTGGATTGACGAGATCATAGCGAATCAGCCGGGGGCAGCCCGCGCGGAAATCCGTGCAAGTTGCGTCACTATTCACCGGTTGACGCGTCTATGTATTGGGCATGACAGGATGAACGTGGTCCTGTGCCGGGCAGCTTGGCTGCACGCGCGCGCCTGGCAGCCGGTTGGCCTGCGCGCCTCGTGGGATCGGAGACTTCTATGGAAGTGCTGTTGGTTGTTGTCGCGATCATCTTTCTGGCGTTTGTCTTTCGCCTGGTGGCCGGCGGGATGGATCACGGACGCGTACACGGGTACATATCCGAGCGCGGCGGCCGTACGATCCACGTACACTGGAACCCGTTCGGCAAAGGCTGGTTCGGCGAGAAGAACGCCAGAATCTACCGGGTCCGTTACGAAGACGCCGATGGCAACATTCATCAGGCTACCTGCAAGACCAGCCTCTTGGCGGGAGTGTACTTCACAGAAGACCAGATCGTTTCGCGCACCGGCGAAACGAACGCTGCGAGCCGAGAAGCCCAACTGGAGCAGGAGAACCGACGGCTTAGACAGCAGCTCGAACGACTCAGAGCAGAGAGGGGACGATAACCTGCGTGAATCGCTCGTGCAGTATCTGCGGATGACGAGACAAGCCTAATCAATCAGAAAGGAGAGCTATCATGAAATGCTCGAAGAAACGGTGGTTGTGGATTGTTGTTGGATTGACGCTCGTTCTTGCCGGGTCGGTATCGGCTTCTGATAGGGCAGCGGCGAATACCGCGCCTGCGGTCGTGGCTCATCTCCACCTCGGCGGCGCCTTGACCGAATCGCCGATGGCGGACCCTTTCGGTCTGCTGGCGACGGAAATCGCCTCGCTGCGAGGGCTGGTCGATCGGATCGATGAGGCGAGCGCCGACAGCGACCTCAAGGCGGTGGTGCTGACCTATGACGGCATGTCCTTCGGCTTCGGGCAGTTGGAGGAGATTCGGGCCGCTCTCGGCCGGCTACGGGCCGCGGGCAAGAAGGTCTATGTTCACGCCGAAGGCATGGGCACCTTCGTGTACGGCCTGCTCTGTGCGGGCGACTACCTCAGTGTCGCACCGCAGTCGTCCCTCTGGCTGACGGGCATGTACAGCGAGTCACTCTACGTGAAGGGGCTGCTGGACAAGATCAACGTGCAGGCGGACTTCTTGCACGTGGGCGATTACAAATCCGCCGCGGAGATGCTGACGCGCACCGAACCGAGCGCGCCGGCCGAGGAGAACATCAATTGGCTGCTTGATGGCCTGTACGGCTCCGTCGTGGACATGATCGCGGCGTCGCGTGGAAAGACGCCGGCCCAGGTTCGCGATCTGATTGACCACGGTCCGTATCTGGCGGAAGAGGCCCTGGAGAAGGGTCTGATCGATGCGGTCCAGACGCGCGAAGCATTTCTGGCGCATGTCAAGGCCGACATGGCAGGGCCCACAAAGATCGACAATCGCTACGGCCGGGAGAAGAGGGCCCAAGTCAGCATCACAAGTCCGCTGGCCCTCTTCACGATCTTGAGCGAGCTCTTCGCGCCGGCGCCGACGGCGGAGAAGGATAGCATCGCGCTCATCTACGTCGAAGGGACCATTCTTCCAGGATACGGCCAGTCGGGTTTCTTTGGGGTGTCGGCCGCGGCCTACAGCGGTGACATCCGCAAGGCCCTGGAAACGGCTGCCGAGGACGATACCATCAAGGCGGTGGTGATGCGCGTCGATTCGCCCGGCGGCTCGGCGGAGGCCAGCGAGGTCATCCTCAACGCCACCCGCCGGGTCCAGGCCGGCAAGCCGTTCATCGTCTCGATGGGCGACGTTGCCGGCAGTGGCGGCTATTACATCTCGTGTGGGGCCGATACGATCTTTGCCGATGAGGCGACCATCACTGCCTCCATCGGTGTCGTGGGTGGCAAGCTCGTCACCCAGAGCCTGTGGGATGCCTTGGGCATCAACTGGGTCGGCTATAAGCGCGGGGCCAACTCGGATATGCTCAGCAGCGCCGCGCCTTTCAGTGACACGCAGCGGCGCGTGCTCGAACAATACATGCAAAAGGTCTACGACGTCTTCAAAGGACACGTCGCCAAGGGCCGGGCCAACAAGCTGCGCAAGCCGCTTGACGAGATGGCCGGCGGACGCGTATACACGGGAAAGCAGGCCCTGGAATTGGGATTAGTGGACCAGATCGGCGGGCTCAAGCAGGCCATCGAGTACGCTGCGGCCAAGGTGTCGCTGACGGACTATGATGTCCGCGTCATTCCGCCCCCCAAGGATTTCGTCACGATGCTTGTTGAGGACTATTCAGGACAAGGTGAAAGGCCGACGGATATTGCGCTGCCCGATGCGACGAGCCTGCTGGCGGGCCATCCGCACCTGATGACCGTGTTCGATCTGTTGCGCCGGACCGAGCCGCAGCGCGCCCGAGCCCTATACCAGGCCCTCCAGCGTATTGAGCTGATCCGCCGCGAAGGCGTGATCATGATGATGCCGTTCGATACGATCCTGCATTGACCCCGACAAGCAAACGCACGCCGAATCGTGTGACAGCGGCAAGGCCGCTGATGGCTTCGACCGGAAGTCTCGGCTTGTTCCCCGCCTGCGCAGATGGTATATTCTCTCGGATCTGCAGGATATCCTGTCCGGCTCAATTGGTCTACGAGAAAGGCGGATGACATGACCTCGAAACATCAGACACCCCGTTGGTTTGTGTGGCTTTCGCTTTCTGTTCTGTTGTTCTGGTCGGACGTGGGAGTCGCGCGCGAGCGTGCGGCGCCGCGGGGAGATGATGCGACGCCGCGACGGTACGCGCCGCAGCGCTACGTCGATATCACCCACGTGAAGATCGACGTGACGCCCGACTTCGCCGCGCGCACGGTCTCGGGTGTCACGACGATCACGTTCACGCCCATCGCCAAGCCGCTGACGGAGCTGAAGCTGGATGCGATCGATCTCAACATCGCTTCGGTCGAGTCGCAGGCCCCTATCGCTGGCTATACGGCCGACGATGAGGCTGTCACGATCACGTTCAGCGTACCGGTGCTGCCGGGAGAGCAGCGCACCGTGACGGTGACGTATGACGCTGAGCCGCAGCGGGGTCTGTACTTTCGCACGCCCGAGATGGGCTATCCGGAAACCGACGTACACCTGTTTACTCAGGGTGAGTCGCACGAAGCACCGCATTGGTATCCGAACTTCGATTACCCCAACGAGCGCTTCAGCTCGGAAGTGATCTGTCGGGTCCCGCCGGAGATGACAGTCGTCTCCAACGGGCGGCTCGTCTCGGAGCAGATCGACCCGAACACGGGGCTCAAGGCGGTGCACTGGCTCCAGGCCAAGCCTCATGTCAATTATCTTGTCGCGATGGTAGCCGGCAAGTTCGAGAAGATCGAGTCGCAGTACCGCGACATCCCGCTGGCTTTCTACACCCCGCCCTCGCAGGCCGCACAGGCCGCCAACTCCTTCAAGGACACGGCCGACATGGTCGAGTTCTTCGAAGACGAGATCGGTATCCCTTACCCTTGGGACAAATACGACCAGGCCGTCGTGGAGGACTTTGTCGCGGGCGGCATGGAAAACACCTCGCTTACGATTCTCACCGACCAGACGCTGTTCACCGAGGCGACGGAAAACATCCGCTCCAGCCAGAGCCTGGTGGCGCACGAGCTGTCCCACCAGTGGTTCGGCGACTACGTCACCTGCAAGGACTGGAGCCACCTGTGGCTCAATGAGGGATTCGCCACGTACTACGAAGACCTTTATGACGGCCACAAGAACGGGCGCGATTCGCTGCTGTACGGGCTCTATGGCACGGCCCGCGGACTCGTTTCGCGCGACGACGAAGAGCCTGTCGTCACGCGGCGCTACGGGAACGCCGACGAGCAGTTCGACTATCGCGCCTACGACAAAGGCGGCTGGGTCCTGCACATGCTGCGCAGCCAGTTGGGCGAAGCCCTGTATCGCCGGGCGATCAAGACCTATTTGGAACGCCACGCGCTGGGTGTCGTGGTTACCGAGGACCTGCGTTCGGTCGTTGAGGAGCTATCAGGCCGGCCGTTCGACCGGTTCTTCGATCAGTGGCTTTACCATGCGGGCTATCCGCAACTCAAAGTCTCGTATAGCTGGTCCGAGGAAGATAAGCTGGCGAAAGTCACCGTCGAGCAAAGCCAAGCGGACGACGAGGGCGCAACCATCTTTCACCTGCCGACGAAGGTTCGCTTCCGGCTGGAAGGACAGTCTCTCGACCGTGATATTGTGATCGACGGTGCCCGCCATGATTTCTACTTTGCGTTGCACGCTGAGCCCAACATCGTTCGTTTCGATCCTGAGCTGACGCTGCTGGCCAAGGTCAAGTTCGACAAGCCTAAGGGGATGCTCTACGCCCAGCTTGCCGATACGTCCGATGTGGTCGGCCGGCTGCTGGCGGTCGAGGCCTTGCAGGAGAAGAAGGACAAGAAGACCGTTGCCCGGCTCAAGGACGCACTCAACAACGATCCTTTCCACGGCGTCCGCAGCGCTGCGTCGACCGCCCTGCAGGAGATTCATACCGATGAGGCGTTCGAGGCGCTGGTCGATTCCATGAATCAGAGTGACGCCCGGGTGCGGCTGCAGGTGGTCCGGGACATTGGCCGCTTCTACCGGCCCGAAGTCCCCGGGCTGATGGAGCAGGTCCTCGCCGACGAGAAGAACCCCGATATTTTGGTTGCCGCCCTCCGCAGCCTCGGTGCGTACCACGGCCCGGAAACGCAGCGGCTTGTCCGCACCTACCTTCAGTCCACCTCCTACCGGGAGGAGCTGGCCGGCGCGGCGGTCAGTGCGATTCGTGCGCTGGACGATGCTTCGTTCGTCGATGACCTGATGGCTACGCTGCGGGCGAAAGAGACTCAGTGTCCCTCGCGGGTCTTCACCAGCGGCCTGAACGCGCTGGCCTATATCGCTCGTGACGAGGACGACCGCACGCCCGTGCGCGAATTCCTGGCCGGCTACGTGAAGCACCCCAAGCGGACCATTCAGAGCGGCGCCATCGCGGCTCTGGGAACGCTGGGTGATCCGAAGGCGATTCCGATTGTCGCGTCCTTCGCCAACCGCCAGACGCACGACCCGCTCCAGCGACGGGCCGAGCGAGCGCTCGAAGAGTTACGCGAGAAGAAACAACTCGTCCCGGGGGAGGTCGTCGAGCTGCGCAAGGCTGTGGACGAACTGAAGAAGGAAACGGACAAGCTCAAGCAGGATCTTGAGGACCTCAAGAAGCAAACCGAGGCCAAGGCTGAGGCCGAACCGTCCACGGGCGATGACGCGCCGCCCGTCTCTGATGAGGACTGAGCATCACCCGCCGGCGCAACCGCGCCGACGGGTCGTCGAAGCCGAGCTTCTCTTCGAAAGGGCGGTTGTCAAGCAAGGCACCTGCACCGTTGCCGAAGCCCCGGGCCTCTGCCAAAGCCGTCCTGCCAAGGCCCGCCTGGAGCACTCCACCAGTTGACCTGTGCGGCACGCGAAGTCTCACCGAGCGATACCAGCGCCGGGATGAGGCTGGACACTGGCGCGAGCGTCTTATTATCGGGCCCGACGGTGCTAACTGACAGGGGACGGTCTCTCGCAATGAGCGGCGTGAGGGGGGCGGCAGGATTTCTCCGTAAGCTTCTGTCTGCGAGGCAGTAAGAACGCGCAGAGGCAACGACGGACTGCGATGGGGCGATCCGACTGAAGAGGAGAACAGGCGCGCTTGGATGGCGTGGCCTTGACGGAAGGCCGTTAAATAGGATAAAATAGGATAAGCGCGGATGTGGTCTGTAGGCCCGCCGGGTCGGGGCACACGTCAAGCAACCTGCCATCAGGCCGACGGCACGAGAAGGAAGAGGACCGAGAGTGAGTATTTCAAAAAGACTCGCGTCACAGGTCGTAATTGCGGCTGTTCTATGGTTTTGTGGCGTTTCCACGGTGCTGCCGGGGGGCGATTGGAGCGGCGGGGCAGTGGCGTGGGGACAGGCCGGGCCAACCGTCGTCATCAACGAGCTGCACACAAACCCCGACGTGAAGACGGAGCTGGTAGAGTTCGTCGAATTGCACAACTGGGGCCCTTCGACAGTGGACATCTCCGGGTGGTCGCTCACGTCTGGGGTATTCTACACGTTTGCGGCCGGGACGGCACTGCCGCCCGGGGGATACTTGGCTGTGGCGGAGGACCCGGACCAGCTCCTGGCCAAGTGGACCAACCTGCGAGCGAACCTGTCCGAGCAGCAGGTATTCGGGCCCTACGGCGGCAAGCTCAGCAACGAGGGCGAGCGGGTCACGCTATCTGATGCAGCGGGGCAAGTGGTAGACGAGGTGGACTATCAGCTTGGGTTCCCCTGGCCGACGGTAGGTGATGAAGTGCCCGAGGGTCGCCCCGGGACCGGGCATTCCATGCAACTGATAAACCCGCTGCTCGACAACGACCTTGGGGGTGCGTGGCGGTCGTCGTCGCCTACGCCGGCGTTTACGAATGTGGGGGTGCTAACGGACGATCCGCCGCCTTTCGTGCGGCAGGTGGAGCATGCGCCGAAGCAGCCGAAGTCTGGAGACGTCGTGACGGTCACGGCCAAGGTGACCGACGCGAACGAGGTGACAATGGTGAAGCTGTCGTATCAGGCGATGGCGCCTGGGGCGTATATTGCGCGGAAAGACGTGGCGTATGAGACGTTTTGGATTGCGCTCGACATGCACGACGACGGGCTCGATGGGGACATGGTTGCCGGCGACGATGTCTATTCGGTGCGAATACCGGCGGAGGTGCAGGTGAACCGGGCGCTGGTGCGGTATCGCCTCTCTCTGTTGGACAATGGGTCGAACTATCTCCGGCTACCCTACGCGGACGATCCGCAGCCGAATTTTGCGTATTTCGTCTACGACGGCGTCCCGGGGTGGCAGGGTGCGATCCGACCGGGGGCCCAGGGGGAAATGGGGCAGGTGGTTGAATACAGCCCCGAGGTGATGCGGAGTCTGCCGGTCTATCATCTGATTGCCAAGAAGCAGGATGTGCTCGACGCGCTGTATATGCCGGGCGCCAGGAGCGGGCAGTATCAGGGCAGTGACTATCTCTGGCAAGGGACCCTGGTTTATGACGGGCAGGTCTACGACCATATCCGCTTCCGCGCCCGCGGTGGCGTGTGGCGATACTCAATGGGAAAGAACATGCCCAAGTTCGATCTGCAACGTGGGCATTACTTCCAGGCGCGTGACGACTACGGCCGGCCGTACGATACCAAGTGGGACAAGATCAACTTCTCGGCCTGTATCCAGCAGGGAGATTACTGGCATCGGGGCGAACAGGGCATGTTCGAAGCGGCGGCGTTCAAGCTCTTCAACCTCATGGGGTGCGAGGCCCCGAAGACCAGTTGGGTGCATTTCCGTGTCATCGACGAGGCCGACGAGTATGGACCCACCCAGTACGACGGCGACTTCTGGGGCCTCTACATGAACATCGAGCAGATGGACGGCCGCTTCTTGGATGAGCATGGCCTGCCTGACGGCAACCTCTACAAGATAGAGGGCTACTCGGGCGACTTGAACAACCAGGGGCCGACCGCAGTCACTGACCGCTCGGACCTCAGCCAGTTTATGAGCAGCTATCGCAGCCGACCCGCCGAGCAATGGTGGTACGACAACGTGAATCTCAACGGTTACTACGGCTAC
>CAZGRF010000049.1:0-13855 GCA_964527825.1 uncultured Pirellulales bacterium | reverse complement strand
GCCTGGACCCAGAATCTCACGACGGTCTTGAAGTTCGGCCTGTTTGTGGTTCTGGCGGCGCTGGCGTTTCTCTTCGGCCGCGGGCAGTGGGCCCACATCGGCCAGGGGAAGCCGGCTGGAGAGGTCGACGTAGGGACCGCGGCGACGCAGTTGTTCTACGTCATGTTTGCCTACAGCGGCTGGAATGCGGCCAGCTATCTGGCCGGTGAGGTCAGGAACCCGGGCAAGACGCTGCCCCGGTCGCTGCTGCTGGGCACCGGACTGGTGGTCGTGCTGTATCTGGCCTTGAATCTCGTGTTTGCCTACGCCGTACCGCTCTCTCAGGTCGGGTTCGACAACGCCGAGCGAGTCCCCCAGCAGGCGGTCGAGAATCTATTCGGGCCGAAAGCCGGCGACCTCTTCTCCGTGGCGCTGGGGCTGACGTTCCTGGCTACCGTCAGTGCCTTCATCATCACCGGTCCACGGATCTACTACGCCATGGCAAAAGATGGATTGTTCCCGTCCGTGGCCGGGCGCGTCGGCGCAAAGGGCGGAATCCCCGTCTACGCCATGCTGGCGCAGAGCGCGTGCGCGATCGTCGTTCTGTTCGTGACGGATTTCTTGAACCTCTACCGATACGCCTCGGTTGGGCTGTTGGTCTTTGCGCTGCTCTTCGTCGGCGCCGTATATGTTCTTCGCTGGCGCCGGCCTCAGATGGTCAGACCGTTCCGCGTGCCCGGATATCCGATCGTTCCCGGCATCTTCATGGCCGTAGTCGTCTTCATGACGGCGTACGCATTCAAAGAATGGCCGATACCGTCAGCATACAGCCTCGGCAGCATCCTTCTGGGCATCCCCGTCTACTACATTTGGTCATCCGTCCACCCTCGACGCGATGCAGAGCGGCAGGCGTAGCGCAGCCGGTCGGAAGAAGAGAGTCGTGATGAGCGATGAGACTGGCGCAAGATACTCAACGTGGATCGCCGCTTTTGCTGCGGGACTAACCCGGCGCGGGGTTACCGACAGTCGGGTGGCAGGCGCACAGAATCGGCAGGGATGTCGAATTTCCTGCAGAGAGCCTCTAAGAGCATCTCCAGGCGCTTGAGCTGGTAATCCGTCGGCAGCGCCGAGACGCCGTTGCCGATCAGACAAATCCGAATCGTCTGCTGGAAGGCCGGGCCGGTTCGAGCGGATGATTGCGTCTGCCATCTCTCGGTCGTTTGGATCTCGCCGTCGCCGGCACCGATCCCGTTGCATACAACGAAGTGGCAATTCAGGTCGGCGACGTCGGCCAGCCCGCTCGCTCCGGCCAACCGCTCGACGTTGCCGCCTTTGGTCCCACTGAAGAACATGTCGATGCCGCTCCACCGGCCGGACGATTGGTGAGCCCGCGAACGCAGGGCGTGATCGACGGATTCGAGCCGGTAGTACGTGGAAAGGCAAAACGGACCTGCAGAGGGAGGATTGTCGCCGAGGGCCATCAGGACGACCGCTCCCGTCGTCATGGACACCAACAAAGCGGCTAAGACTTTGACTACTCGCGGCTGGCCTGACATAGAAACCCGACCATTCTATCCTTGTGGTCAGCGGAATCGCACCCCATCTTCTGCATGTTCGACAGTTGATCTTCCAGGATGCGTTTTTATATACGAGTCCATCGGCACTTACCAGAGTGTTACTCCAAAATTTGGCTAAAATTACCCAGCATCACGCCCGTGGAGGTCGTGACATTGAGGTCCGTTGGCAAGTATGAGGATAGGGAAGGTGGTCAGACGCAAGCCAACGGTTGGAAACGCCTTGACCGGTGGGAGGATCGCAGGTATATTCCCAAGATCATCATGATCGGAGATCGCGGCGCCGAGAACGCGGCTGAACGCATGCGGTGATCGGCATTGTCGTGCGGTGAGTCCGCTAAGAGAAAGGAGAACGACGGTGTCACAGTGGCGAGCTCTTTCGACCGAGGAACTCACTCAGTTAACGCAACAAGGCTGCACGTGCACGGATTGGTCGAAGGTGCAGGTGGCCGAAGGCTTTCGCGCCGAGCGCATCCGCGCCACTGACTTCTGCGGCGAGATCAGGCTGGGCAGCTTCACGAAGCAGGTGCCTTTCGCCAGTGGCGTCTCCAAACCGGCGGGCATCTCCCACGCCACGCTTCACAACTGTACGGTCGGCAACGATGTCTATATCAGTCAGGTCCGCAACTACATCGCCAACTATGACATCCAAGATGGTGCGGTGATCGACAACATCGACCTGCTCGCGGTAGACGGGGAAAGCTCCTTCGGTAACGGGACCGAGGTGGCCGCGGTGAACGAGGCGGGCGGGCGAGAGATCCCCATCTACGATTCTCTGTCGGCGCAAACCGCTTACGTCATGGCGTTCTATCGACATCGCCCTGCGGTTATCAAGAAGCTCGGTGCGATGATCAAGGACTACGCCGCGTCTGTGAAGTCCTCGCGGGGCCTGATCGGCAAGGGCGCCAGGATCATGAACTCGCGCATTCTCAGAAACGTCAAGATCGGCCCGGCCGCCGTCGTGGAGGGCGTCAACCGGCTGGAAAACGGTTCGGTCAATAGTACTCCTGAGGATCCAGTTTATATCGGACCTGGGGTTTACGCCGAAGGCTTCATCGCCTGCAGCGGCTCTAAGATGACCGACGGCACGATCGTTTGCGAGTGCTTCGTGGGTCAGGGCACCGTGCTGGCCAAGGAGTACTCCGCGGAGAACTCCGTGTTCTTCGCCAACTGCGGCGGCTTCCACGGCGAGGCGTGCGCCATCTTCGCTGGGCCGTATACCGTCACCCATCACAAGTCCACCCTTCTAATCGCCGGCTTGTTCTCCTTTCTCAATGCCGGCAGCGGAACCAACCAAAGCAACCACATGTACAAGCTCGGCCCGACCCACCAGGGCGTCGTCGAGCGAGGCTCCAAAACGGGCAGCGACTCGTACATGCTCTGGCCCGCGAAAGTCGGGCCCTTCACGGTGGTCATGGGCCGGCACTACCGCAACTCGGATACGTCAGACCTGCCCTTCTCCTATCTGATCGAACACGAAGACCAGAGCGTTCTGGTGCCGGGGGTCAACCTGCGCAGTGTCGGAACGGTGCGCGATGCCCGCAAGTGGCCGCAACGCGACCGACGCAAAGACTCGAAGAAGCTGGACCTGATCAACTTCAAGCTGCTCAGTCCGTTCACGATCCAAAAGATGGTCAACGGGCGAGACCTGCTTCTTAGACTGAAGGAGACGTCCGGCCCGACCTCGGACTACTTCACTTACCACAGCGTCATGATTCCCAATGCTTCCCTGGAGCGCGGCATCGTGCTTTACCAGATCGGGATCGACAAGTTTCTCGGCAACTGCCTGCTCAAGCGTCTCGAGGGCCGGACATTTCAGAGCCTTGATGAGCTGCGGGCCGCACTCAGACCGAAGACCGACATCGGCCTGGGAAAATGGCTCGATCTGGCCGGCATGTTCGCTCCTGAGAAGACCATCGAACAGATGTTGGCCGACATCGAAAACGATCGGATCAATACGCTCGACGAAGTGGACGCCCGGTTCGCCTCGATTCACGAGGCGTACCCGACCTACGAATGGGCGTGGGCGGCGGACATCATCCAGAGACAGCTTGGCAAGAGCATAGGCGCGATCACCGCCGAGGACGTTATCGGCCTGACGAACCGATGGCGCGAGGCGGTCGTGGACCTGGACGATCGGCTGCGTACTGACGCCAAGAAGGAGTTCACCGCCACCGCCCAGATCGGGTTCGGGCTGGACGGCGATGAAGAGACGAAACACAAGGACTTCGAAGCCGTGCGCGGATCGTTCGAGACCAACGGCTTCGTGGCCGAGATCGAGAAACACATCGCGGCCAAGACGGCGCTGGCCGAGGAGCTGATCGCCCGGATTGAACCCTTGCGCGGCCAGCAGTAGCCGTCAGCCAGTCGATCTCTGCCGGATTTTCGCAATACCTCTCAGATACTGAACGTAGTCACTGCGAAAATGTTCGCTTGGGAGAAGTTGTGGGCCAACCGGCTATCTCAGGCTCATGCGGAATGGCTCTTGACGTGGTCGCCGACTCAGGCAGGCGCCTGACGATTCAACATCCTTGCTTTTTCGAAAGAAGGGGAGCAGTGAGGGTCGATGCACCCCGTCCGGACCCTGTTTCAGGGACACAAGCAACCCGCAACGTGGGGCGGAACCTCCAGAGTGCCAGCAGAAGGGCCTCTGTGCCGTCTTTCGTGATCTCGCTCGCCCTCTCGGTCCGGACAGGCAAGCCACGTTTGGACAACGCGTTTCTCTCCATGTCGTTCGATCCCGTCAATGGTAACCGACGATCTCTCGTCGATAGGAAAACGGGGACGGAATTGCTTCCACGGTGGAAGTCGGCAACGCAGCGAACGTTCTCCTTCCGGCTGCCAGATGGAGATCTATCGGAACAACAACTTGACTATCACGGAGGCTTTCGATAAGAACAACGCGGCGGAGATTATTGAGCTTGGGCCCCTCCAGTTTGTCTCCTGCGCTTTTCACCAATGGCCAGACGCACCATGGTGAAGCGGATAGGATCTGTTGCTCCCCAGCAAGCACAGTGCCTGATGGGACGGACGAATCATTTTGAAGGGAGGTTACTTCAATGCGAGTGATCATTGAGCCGGATTACGGAATCGCGTCCAGATGGGCCGCCAACCATGTCGCCAGGTGCATCAACAAGTTCGGCCCGACCCCGGACAAACCGTTTGTCCTCGGGCTGCCGACGGGCTCGTCGCCCATCGGGATGTATAACGAACTGACCGAGCTAAACAAGGCAGGCAAAGTGTCGTTCAAGAATGTCGTGACGTTCAACATGGACGAGTACGTGGGCCTGCCGCAGGACCACCCGGAGAGTTACTACTCGTTCATGTGGAAGCATCTGTTCGGCCGGGTCGATATCCCCAAGGAGCATGTGAACATTCTCAATGGCAACGCCGCGGACCTCGCCGGTGAATGCGCGGCCTACGAAGAGCGGATCGTGAAAGTCGGCGGCATTCGCCTCTTCGTCGGCGGGATCGGCCCCGACGGGCACATCGCCTTCAACGAGCCGGGCTCGTCGCTGACCTCGCGCACCCGCATGATGTCACTGACCTACGACACCGTCGTCGCCAACTCGCGCTTCTTCGACGGCGACGTCAACAAGGTCCCCAAGACCGCTCTGACCGTCGGCGTCGGGACCGTGATGGACGCCCAGGAAGTGCTGATCATCGTCAACGGGTACAACAAGGCCCGGGCGCTGCGTCACGCCATCGAGGAAGGTGTCAACCACATGTGGACGATCAGCGCGCTGCAGATGCACCCGAACGGCATCATCGTGTGCGACGATGCGGCCACCGCGGAACTCAGAGTCGGCACGGTCAAATACTTCAAAGACGTTGAAGGGCCGAACCTGGACCCAGGCGCCGTTTGACGCACTGGCGTCGCAGAGACCGGCCGATTCAACCTGCGCATGGAGCCGGGGATTCCCGTGGCAAGAGGACGGAAATCCCCGGCTTCACTATGCTCGGCGTTGTCCTTGACCGGGGTTAGTTCGTGTTCGGCTCCGCAGGAGTCGCGGGCGTCACCGGCTCCAGGGTACTCGCCGCTGGGGCAGGCGCCGCCAGCGCGGGTGCCGGCTCACCTGTCGCCAAGCTGCTGCCGGGCGGGTAGACGATGGTTGCCTGGTCCTTCAGAGACTGTATGTATTCCTGGACAAACTCAGTCCTCTTCTGGTTCTGCAATTGCTCGACGATGCCTGCCTTAGCCTCCTCGAAAGGAACTCTGCGAGCGTCCTTGTGCCCGGTGGCCTTGATGATGTGGTAACCATACCGGGTCGTGACAACGTCGCTGACGGCGTTGGGCTCCAAGGCAAAGGCCGCCTCTTCAAAGAGCGGAACCATCTTGCCACGAGCGAAGAATCCCAGGTCGCCTCCGCGCGGCGCCGAGCCAGGGTCGGTCGAATTGGCCTTCGCCAACTCGGCGAAATCGCCGCCGGCCTCGATCTGCTGCAGCAGGTCTTCGGCCTTGGCTTTGGCCGCGGCCTTCGCTTCGTTAGGATCGGCATTGGGATCCGCGGAGCCGGAGAAGCGGATCAGGATATGGCTGGCCCGCATCTGTTCCGGCTCATCGAATCGCTCCGCGTTCTCGTCATAGTACTTCCTGGCCTCGTCATCGGTCACGTCGGTCTTGCCGGCCAGCTTCGCTTCCATGAATTCCTCGAGCGCCATGCCCATCTTGAATTGCTCTTTGATCTGCTCGAGACTACCACCTCTGGACTCCAACATCTCCTTGAATTGCTCCATGGTCATTGGCGGATTCTGAGCCCCAACGCGCTCGGTGATAGCAGCCAAGGCCTCTTCATCCGTCACTGCAAGGCCAGCAGCCTTGACCTCCTGGTTCAACAGGCACTGCGAGACAAGGGTGTCGATCGCTTTCGTTCTCATCTGGGCCTTGACTTGGCCCACAAACGCCGGAGGCAGGTTCGCCAACTGGGGCGAGGATCGCATGTAGTAGTCGATTCGCTCGTTCAACTGTGCCTCAGTAATCGGCTCACCGTTGACGGTGACCGCGACCTGTGACGGTTCAACCGGCGGACTTGCAGCCGTTTCATCGGGGGCCTCGGTTGGCGAAGGTGTCTGAAGCGGCACGGCGGCATTCGGTTCCGGCCCACTCGGCTCCGGCGTCGAGGCCTTTTTCCGACAGGCCAAACCAACCACAGTCAGAAAGGTGAGCGTGCATACCAACAACGCAGAAACAAAGCGGTTCGTCTTGGCGGCGACTCGTTTCATTAGGGTTCTCCAGTCAGATTTAGGTTGTCGTCCCCCGCGCGGCAGCGACGGGGTTTCATACCCCTCCGCAGGCGGATCTGTTCGCATTATCACAGACACCGGCGCCTCCGTCAAGAAAATCGGGCAGACCCTCGCAGCCACACGCCTCGAGGGCACGTGCCCGGGCAGAAGAGCGGATTTGGCATTGATGAAGGCTGACGGCAACTGATCCAAGCCCATTATCACGGGCCACGCACCATATCGGCCCACCCTCCCCGGCGGTGTGATTCTCTCCCTCGTGCCTCCCCTGTTCTGTTGCTCTGCCTGCGCGCGTGGCACCAATCCAGGCAGTCACGCCGGGACGATTGCCGCCCAATAGAAGCTGCGACGGTGAAGAAGAGTTTCAGGACATATGAAAAGAATGTCGCCGGCAAACGGAGGCTGGTCTGGCATGTCTTTCACTGGAAGGAGCGGTATGCCGTCGATCCCCACAACTGGCCCGCCGAACGCGGGCTGCTGTTCCTACGTCAAGTCGTAGCGCCGATCGACACGGAGGCGACGCACTACCTCGGCCAACTCCGCGACCTGGAGACCCTGGCCGCCGACGATCGACGCCGGCATCGCGCGTGGAAGGGCCTATGGGACGACCTGCAGGCGCTGACCGCCACGCAGAGCCGCATCACCTTCTCAATGAGCACCAGTAGCCTCTCAAGGAGGCCCAGATCGCTGCCTGAGGGTTGCAGACAGTGGCTTCGATCGGTCGGCTCGAGTCTATCCATCTCAACAACGTTGGGACGCGGCTGGAGCTGTCTTCGAGCGAGCCGCCAAAGACCAGACAGGGGGTCAAATCATACTCGAAGGAAATGTCTCCGTAGGGGCGGATTCCCAGGGAATGGCCGTTGATCCACACCTGACTGTTCATATACGCGCGGTCGAAGTTGACAAACACTTTCTTGTCTCTGCGATCGGCAGGGACAGTGAAGGCTCTGCGGTAGCAGCCGACGCCACCCTCCATATAGCCGACGCGGTGACTCGCGGGCGAATTCCCGTGGAGACGAAGACACTCCAGTCATGCGGCAGAGTGACATCTTCTCGACGGCTGTCATCGTAGCCGGCATCCTGTCCGTCGCTGACATCTCCCTTGCAGAACTTCCAGCCCTCGTTGAAGCTCCGGCCCCGCAGTCCATGGTAGATGTCCATCCCTTTATGATTCGTGATGATAATCTTATTTTCGATCCATGGTGTCCAATGTTGCGCTCAGGGTAATTCCTACCACGGTATCGCTGGGGTGTTGGGATCGGTCCAATCCTGAGATGGTGATGCTCGTGTCCGAATTCCGTGCGACACTCAGGGAAGTCTTGTCGTAGACATTGTAAACCCCGGTGACACCATTGTTGTCTCCCAACGCAGGAGTCGTAATCGTTGTGCCGGGATACCCTGGAAGTATATGGATGTAGACCTTGTTGCGGTTATAGGTGAAGCCGTACTTTCCGTCAACCGGCTGCCAAGGACCTCCGCGGGTGTTGTATATGCTCTCGCCGACTTTCGACAAGAACGAACCCACACTCCTCAGTACCGTCTGTTCCTGGGTCGGAATCACGCCATGACGGTCAGGTGTCACGTTCAGCAACAAGGACATGTTGTGTACGGCGCAATCGGACAGAAGTCTTATGACGCCGTCATAGCTCATATAAGACCCATCGTTTACATATCCCCATTTGCGGCCCATTGTATAGCATCTTTCATACACCTGGCCGTTATCCGCGCCGCGAAGCGGACCGGCTACGGTTGGGGCACCGCCTTCCTCGTTCAAGACGTCACCCATCCATCCCGAACGCGAGGTGGCAATGATGTTTGGCTGATACTTCCGGACAATACCCATCAATCCGAGGGGTTGACCTGTTGCGTCGGTATCGCTGTATGCGGAATCCACCGGCCATGGATTCGTCTCGCTGCGGTATTGGCCCGGCTCCCAGAAGAAGGCCCCATCGCGGTCCGATCCCCTTTCGGCGAGCCAACCGCCATCCCACCATAACTGATCGATCGTCCCATACCTGGTCACTAAGTACTTCACTTGTTCATAGACCAAGTTCTTCATTATCCTGGCATTCTCCTTGTGAGCTGGATCCGTAGCGTAATTCCAAGGATTCCGCGCACAGCCTGTTCCACGAACATCGTAGTATCCAGGAAACTGCCAATTGATAGGAGAGTAATATAGACCGACTCTCAAGCCTTTGTTGCGGACAGCCGTAACGAAAGGAGCGAGGAAGTCCTTCCCGTGAGTTTGCATGCCGGTCCATGCGGCCGGATGCCGGCTTGGAAACAACGCATAACCGTCATGATGCCGGGCGGTCAAGGTTACGTACTTCATTCCCGCATCCACAGCCAATTGCACCCAGGCATTGGGATCGTATTGGTCCGCCTGAAAGTATGACGTTCCGGAGGATGGCTGGGCGAATTGGGCGTAGTTGTCAGGGGTCACGGCGGCATCATGCATGTACCATTCGCCTTGCCCCGGACCGGCGTACACCCCCCAGTGGATGAACATTCCAAATTTGGCATCCTGCAACCAGACGGTATTGCTATTGGACTGCTGTACGAGTCCCATATCCGTTCTCGGCACTCTGGGCGGATAGGTCACAAAATTAGCCGTTTGTGCAACAACCGCCGATGGGTTACATAGAGCTATCGTCAGGCCCAAACCCAACATGTTTCTCAATATGTCCATCTGTAACTGCTCCTTCCACACGTCTCTTTCTGAACGCAACGTTGTAGACTCTATCGTCTCGTCACCGGCGCAGGATGGGTTACCCTGGAAGCATCACTCAAGATTTCGCTTTGGGAGGTTTCTCAAAGCTGAGCGTTTGGCGGATTTGATTCCGGTAGATAGTGACATTAACGATCCTGCCGGGCGCCAGTGTATTGTAGATGGCCCAAAAGCCTGCCTTCCTCGTAACCTCCCTTCCATTGACGCTGCGAATCACGTCAGTCGCCCGGAATCCTCGCGCATAAGCATAGGAATTCGACGGGACAGAGGACAAGAAGACTCCACTCAAGTCGGGAAGCCCGGCTACGGACTGGGCGGCGGCATCCACACTCGTTACGGTTGCACCCATCAAGGGTTCAGGATCGCTCGTAGCGTGCTCACCTTCATTGCCGATCGGAGGTGGAGTCGGACAGCCGACTTTGCCGAATTGATCCATCGGGAAGTTTACAAATCCGGTCTGCTGCAAGACCGCGGTGTTGGTAACCGTATAATCGTTGGCCGCCGGGTTTCTGAACATGGGATCGGCGACGATGGAATGGGTGTCAAAGCCGGCAGCGTTCCAGCCGGAGGGCAAATCGATGGCTCCGCCGTTATTCCAGAACACATTGTAGTCGAAGTGCGAATGTGCCGCAACTTCGCGGCCGGTGCTGCTGTTGGCGAACGCAATCGGTGTCTCATTGATGATTATGTTCCTTTCGATATTGTTGTGCGCATCTTCGTAAGTGCAATGAATGTTCGCCCGCTCGTTTACGATGATGTTGTTGTAGACGTGCCGGTTGAATCCTTCCCGTAATTTGAAACCGGTATTCAGGCACAGGTTGTTGCAGATCTCGTAGTTGCTGGAACCATCGTCCAGATCGACTCCCCATTCATGGACGCTGCTGTAATGGAAGCGGTTGTTCCGGATGATCGCGGTCTTCCACGCATCGAGCGCCCGGTACGGATACTTGGCGGCTCCCCTGTTGCCGTTGGTGTCATAGCCCAGATAAGACCAAAACCGGTCTCGTCCCCAGGAATTGAACGGGCCGTGATCGCCCGACTCGCGCACACAATCGAACACATCGTTGTACTCGATAGTATGCCCGCCAAATGTGCCATCGTTGATATTGATCCCAGAACGGGGGCTGCGATGGATGGTGTTGTGGGATACGGTGACACCTTCACTCATCGAGATATTGACGCCGGCGCTTTGTTTTTCGAACCGGCCCATATTGACCATGTAGTTGTTACTGATGGTGATATTCTGTGGATAGTCGTCGGTAAGCGGGCCGACAGCCGTATCGGCGATATCGGTATGATGATTGGCCCAAGTCGATGGATAGCGGCAAGCGCTCATCAAACCCACGACTTGAACACAGGTGGCGCCCGTATCGATGAACTCGTTATCAACAACCAAATGATTCCGGTTGTATCCGCTCATGAAAATGGCGTTACCGCCGACCTGATCGAACTTGCAGTTCTTGACGGTGATATGCTCGGCATCCTGGACATACACCGTTCCGGCCCGGGCGACGGCCCAATCGCCCCGCAACAGGCCTTCATAGGTTCGGCTGAAAAGCGTCCGTTTGACGCAGGTGAAATGCAAACCGGAGAAGGTAAGGTACTTGACTTTGTTGGAGGAGTCCCCGACGATCCTGATCAGCTCCTCCAAACAAGCCAGTTCAATGGTGGATCCGCTGAGGTCCGTTTCGCTCGGAGCATAGAAGTAGAGGTCACCGGTGCTCTTATCATAGAACCATTCGCCCGGCGCGTCCAGTTCTTCAAACAGGTTCTCAACCATCCGATAGGCGCGATGCATACCGTTTCCACGGTTGTTATCGCCGACCCAGGTGTATTGAACCTTGTTGCCGGCGTCTTTTCCGGTGATCTTATAGTCGTTTCCACCCCACATGCTGTTGTGAAGGGCCCGAATATAGCCGGTGGAAGGATGGGCCGAGCGGGCGGCCCGGGCCGGACTGATCGCATCGCGCGCGTACCCATCCAGGAACACCTTCGACGCATCGAAGTCGGGGTAACGGGCCATGATTTGCTGAGCACCGTCAAGGAATAACAAGTCCCCTGCCCTATCGGCGCCGATATGGGTCTTCATGATATTGCCCGAGTGGGTTGACCAATCGGAAGTCACCTTCAGACCGCCGCTGAGTACCACTTTTTCACCGTTGTAGTTGGAGAAGGTGACCGGCGCGGTCGAGGTGCCCGAATCGGAAGGACCAAACGTCAGAGCGTTGCTCAAGTAGTATGTTCCGCCGCGGACCCAGACGTTGATCGGGCCCAATGCACCGGGTAGTAGAGTCCTGACTTGAGCCTGGGCTTTGGCCAAGGTCAGAAAGGGCGCCGTTATCGTGCCGGCACTGTTGTCGTCACCGTCAGTGGCTACGTATAAGTCAACTGCGGATGCCTTGAGCGGCAGAAAGGATGAAATGAAGACACAGGTAACCGCAAGCACGATGCCGGAAAAGCCAACGCGCGTGTTCAACGTATTCGGCCTCCTTTCTTTGCAGAGGAATCAAACAGACTCGTTCTCACAGCCTACGTCCACGGATTCAACCGCCAGCTACGTCAGGGCACCGAATGCCTTGAGTTGACGATAGCGGACTCCGCCAGTCTACTTCTTCTTCGACTGCTCGAATTTCCACCAGTTGAAGTTCAGCAGCGGCCCGCTGCCGCCGGTGAACACCAGATACAGGTCGTGCACCCCGGCGGCGCCTTCGACCGCACAGAACTGGGTCACCCAGGTCTGCCAGCCACCGGTGCCGGAGACAGCACAGGTTCCCACCAGCGTGCCGGCGGGACTATCGAGGCGAATCTCGATGTTCCCGCCGTTGGTTTCCGAGGCCACTCTGGCCTTGAAAGAGGTGGCACCCGCGCCGAAATCCACACCTTTGATCTTGATGAAGTCTCCGTTGTTGATGTCACAGACATTCATACCGCCTTCACTGCACGTTTCCGTCTCAACCCCACCGGTCCAGCAGATGGTTTCGGCTTGAACCGTCACAAAAGGATCGAGATGGCCGACCTGTGACGGTCCTTCCTTTGTCATGTTGAACTGGGGGATGGTGCCGTCATCGTTGAATTTAAACTGCTCGACACAAACCGAACGATGGAAGCCTCCCCCGTCCGGCAATGCGCCGTTGTGGTAGAAGAAGTAGGTATTCCCCTTAAAGTCGATGAGTCCTGCATGGTTGGTAAAGCTCTTCCCCTGCGTGGGCATAATCGTGTTCCCGAACGTCCAGGGTCCGGTGGCTGTGGGGCCGGTGGCATAGGCAATGTGCTCGGAGATGGGACCGGCGGCAAATACCATGTAGTATAGATCCTTGCGTTTGTACAACCAGGGCCCCTCCTCATACCGGGTCGCCCGGTCGTCCTTGGAGCGAACGCCGAAACTTTCAGTGGTCAGGGGGACCTCGGTGACCTCGCCTGAATAGGAGATCATGTCCTCGTTGAGCTTGACGTATAAGAGCTTGGGATTGCCCCAATACAGATAAGCCTGTCCATTGTCATCGATAAACACGGTGGGATCGATGTATCCAAATCCTCTAAGCAAAGGCTTATCGAGGGGATCGGTAAACGGCCCTGCAGGACTGTCGGACACCGCAACGCCGATGGCATTTCCACCGTTTTTCTGATTGATCGGCACATAGTAATAGAATTTGCCATTTCGCGGAATGCACTGCCCGGCCCAGGAGGAATTACTCTTCGCCCAACTGAATTCCTTGTAGGACATTGGAGAACCCAGATCGGTCCAATTGACCATATCGGTGGAGCAATAGCACCGCCAGTCATTCATGGTGAAGAAGTTGCGCACGATGACGTCTTCGTCATGGCTGGTATACACGTAGCATACTCCGTCATGAACCATGGGAGCGGGATCGGCGGTGTAAACGGTTTGCACGATCGGATTGTCTGCCAGACACACCGTAGACAACGTGGCTGCAATAGTCATCATCACGACTGCGGTGGGTTGTTGAATCATCGCATGCTTCATAGATTGGTCCATCCTGTTTTTACGGGTCTTCGTGAAAGGGTTAGTACAGATGCACATTGCGGAGTCCTCACTCGATCTTGAACACAATAGACGTTTCAAACGGCATGTCCGCCGGACAGGTGATCGCGAGGCCGTCGGCTTCCTGTTTCCATTGCAGTTCGCCGCCGTGCCCGAGCAGCTTCACTGCCTTGACCGGCTGGCCCAAGTATTTCGCATCCGTGCCCAGCGACTTGATCTTCAACGGTGTCCCGGGCGCGGGCACGGTCATGCAGAACGCGTAGAGCGCGCCATTTTTGCCGACTGTGAAACGAAAGTCCTGAGGGCTGAACTTGAAGTTCGCGTGGCGAC
>CAZGRF010000048.1:0-13981 GCA_964527825.1 uncultured Pirellulales bacterium | reverse complement strand
GGAGCAAGATCAGCAGCTCGCTGTCGACGGTACTGAGCCTGGGCCGCAAGATCGACGACGACCTGCTGGACGAGCTCGAGGAGACGCTCATCCGTGACGACATTGGCGTCGAGACGACCGACAAACTGATTACCGAGCTGCGCGAGGCGTACCGCGCCCGCAAGATCGCCCAGGCCGAAGAGATCATCCCCTTCCTCAAGGAGCACATCAAGAGCTTCTGGCCCGCCCGCGACAGGGAACTGCATCTGGCCTCGTCCGGCCCGACCGTCATTCTCGTGGCCGGCGTCAACGGCACCGGCAAGACCACCAGCATCGCCAAGCTGGCCCACATCTTCCACCGCAACGGCAAGCAGGTCATCGTGGCCGCCTGCGACACCTTCCGCGCCGCCGCGGTCGAGCAGTTGAGCATCTGGGCTGAGCGGATCGGGGTCCAGATCGTCAAGCACCAGATGGGCAGCGACCCGGCCGCTGTAGCCTTCGACGCGTGTGAAGCGGCCTTGGCCCGCGGCGTGGACATCCTGATCCTCGACACCGCCGGACGCCTGCACACCAAGAAGGACCTGATGCTCCAACTGACCAAGATCCGCGACGTCGTCACGCGGAAGATCCCGGGCGCCCCGCATGAAGTGCTGCTCGTCCTGGACGGCACCACCGGCCAGAACGCCATCACCCAGGCCCAGTTGTTCACCGAGGCCATCAACGTCACCGGCATCTTCCTGGCCAAGCTCGACGGCACGGCCCGCGGCGGCATCGTCATCGCGATCAAGGACCAGCTCGACATCCCCGTCAAGTTCGTCGGCCTGGGCGAGAAACCCGAAGACATCGCCGAATTCGACCCCCAAACCTTCGTCGAAGCCCTCTTCGCCTGACCTCATGTCGCACCCCCGGCAGATCTCTCCACACAAGCAACACGCCGGTACCTGCGATTCGCAGGTAGCACCCTCTGCTACACGACCGTCACGCCTCGGATGGATTCACCGGTCTCGTAGGGCGCGCATGGCACACCATTATGGTCTCATCCCATCCGTAATCGGCGGGCAATGTTTACCCCACCAGCGTGGTGCGGAAAGGCACCGGCAGGGCGCGCCAACAGGCTCACCTACCAGCCCAAGGCTGACGAAGGTAAGAGAAGGGCCCCAAGCATGCAAACGGATAGCTGCGCGAACGGGGCCCGAGATTGCGTGGCTATCATAGCATGGGCATCCTGCCCATGATGCGCAGGGCCGTTTTGGGGCTGCGATTTCCACGGGCGAGACGCCCGTGCTACTTCTCACGCATCGGCTCAAATTCTGGGATAGCCGCCGAGGTACTCGGTTTTGGGCAGGCCGCCTACTAACGGCATGGCGTACTCGATGAAGGCGTCAGTGACGCCGTTGCCGTCGGCGTTGATGAACTCGTCAGGCATCGACTTGGTCTTTTCCGCTACGTTCTCCAGCTCGGTGCGGAACAGCTCAACGGCATACTCCCTGCCGCCGATTCGTCTGATCGCCACGGAACCGCTATCGTGTTCCATCGCGTACCTGACGGCCTCTCGGCCGCACCGCCTAGCCTCATCGACATCGACGGATGATTGCAGGCCCGCGAAGCTGCGCTGCAGGTACCCGAACGTGTCGGCGCGGACGCGCTTGATCTCGAGCGAGGTCTTCACCAAGCCAGCCAGGAAATCCGCTAAGGCACCTGTGCCGGACAACTGCACATTCCCATGCGAATCAACCTCCTTTTCCCTGGCGAGTGTCTCGGCCCAGACTGTGCCGTCCGAATCGCAGATACCCTCGCTGACTACAACGACGCATCGGCCGAGTTGTTTGTACACGTGTTCTACGTCGGCAAGGAACTTATCCAGCGAAACGCCGCTTTCGGGGACATACACGAGGTGGGGACTGTCATCATCTCGTTTCCTTCCCAATACAGAGGCAGCCGCCAGGAATCCTGCACGCCTACCCATGACGCAGTCAATCTTGACACCGCCCAAGGCTCTGTTGTCCAGGTCGTCTCCCATTGCCGCGCACGCGACGAACTTGGCGGCCGTACCGTAGCCCGGGCAGTGGTCCGTCACAAGCAGGTCGTTGTCCACGGTCTTGGGCACGTGGAAGGAGCGGATGTCGTAGCCGGTCTCGTCGGCGACCGTGTTGAGGATGTGAGCCGTATTGGCCGAGTCGTTGCCGCCGATGTAGAAGAAATACCGAATATCGCGTTTCTTGAAGACGTCAATGATCTTGCGACAATAGCCCTCGTCCGGCTTATCGCGGCTGGACCCCAACGCCGACGAGGGAGAGCCTGCCACCGTCTCCAGCGTCTCAGCACTGAGCTTGCCCAGATCGATGAACTGGTCCTTGACCATGCCGGCCACAGCGTGGACCGCGCCGTAGAGCGTTCCGATCTCGGGGTGCTTCCGGACTTCTTCGATCACGCCGACCAGCGAGGCGTTAATTACGCCCGTCGGCCCGCCCGACTGCCCGACGACTGCATTGCCCTTGAATGCATCTGCCATTTGGAGCGTCTCCCGTAGCAAGTACGACTATCGTTTCCAACGCAAACGAGCCATTATAGCGGCTGCTCGCGTCCGCTCAAGAGGCAACCAAAGAATTGCTCCGGCCGGGCGAACGCAGCTCCTCAGATGCGGCGATAGGCGCGCTTGACTTCTTCGGCGATGGCCTCGATGCCGGCGGCGACAGTGGCCTCGTTCTGGGCGTAGTTGACGCGGAGGCATTCGTTCGTGTGGGGCCAGGGTTCGGTCAGGCCGGGGAAGAAGTAGTGGCCGGGGACGACGATGACGTTGCGGGCCTTGAGACGCTCGTAGAGCTGCCGGCTCGTGATCGGGAGGTTCGGCAGCCAGAGCCAGACGAAAAACGCCCCTTCCGGCCGGTGGACGCGGTAGTCGATCTCTTTGAAATGCCGGGCGATCAATTCCAGCGCGTGCCGGGCCTTGCTCCGGTAGAACGACGCGATCACGTCGCGGCTGACGCGGACGATCTCGCCCGAGCGGACCATGTCCACGACCAGGGCCGTCCCGATGCTCCCCGGCGCCAGGCTCATCACGGCATTGACGCGCGCGATCATCTCCACGATCTCCTCACGCGCGATGACAATCCCCGTCCGCGTGCCGGGCAGGCCCAGCTTGGACAGGCTCATGCAGACAATCGTATTCTCGTTCCACACGGGATCGGCCTCGGTGAACACGATATGCGGAAACGGCGTGCCGTAAGCATTATCCACGATCAACGGGACGTTCCGGGCTCGGGCGATGTCGCTGAGCCGTCCAAGCTCGGCGTTCGTCAGCACGTTGCCGCTGGGGTTCGTCGGTCGTGAGACGCAAATGGCGCCGATGTCCTCGGTGACATCGAGGTTGTCGAAGTCAATGTGGTACTTGAATAGGCGCTCATCGAGGTACTCGATTCTGGGCCTTAGCGCGGTGAACAGGTCCGCCGTCAGACCCACGTCACTATAGCCGATGTACTCCGGCGTTAGAGGAAATAGGATCTTCTTGGTCGTCCCGTCCTCGTAAGCGCCGCCGAAAAGATTGAACAGGATGAAGAATGCCAACTGGCTGCCGCCGGTCAGGGCGACGTTGGCGGGCTTGATGTTCCAGCCGAGCTGCTCGCGCAGCAGATGCGCCACAGCGTTGATAAACTCAACATTGCCGCCGGGCGGGTCATAATCGCCAATAGCCCGCTCGAACCGGTCGCCGTCCTCCAGCATCGCCTCCATGCTCCGGCGAAAATGTCGCTCGACTTCGGGAATGTGCGCGGGATTGCCGCCGCCCAGCATGAGGACATCGCCTTTCCGCGCCAGCGCAGCGCCGAGATCGTCCATAAGCTGGCCGATGCCCGACTGGACGGCGATTTTGCGACCGAATTTGGACACGTTCATCATGGCACCTATTCTGAACGCTTAGTTCGGAGTGTCAATAGGTCACACCTATACTCGGACGGCCTGGCGTGCGGTGAGGAAGTAGAGCCACTTGCCGCGAACGGGAAGGCTGAGAATGTCCCCTGCCGCTCGGGCGTAGAGCTCGACCTGGCCTCGGTACGCCTCCACACGGCGAGCCACGTCGCCGCCGGTGACACGATCCGTCTTGAAGTCGATCACGAGCAGGCCTTCCGGCGTGTGCACCAACATGTCGATGATACCCTGAACAACGATAATGCCGTTGCCTGAGTCCGAAGTCGATAGGCCAAACGTAAAGGGCCATTCGCGCCACACCGTATTCCGCCTGTCGAGTACCGTCGAGCCGAGCTCGCTTTCGAAGAAAGCGACGATGGCCTCTGCGTCGATTGTCTCGACGACGGACGGCGCTATCGCCCCTTGGCTGACCAGCACATCCTTCCTCCTCTCGATGGCCTCAAAGCTTATGGGATGGGCTAAATCCAGGCCGGCAATGACGAGATGAACGGCCGTGCCGATCAATCGGGCGTCGGGAAGTCGCGCCGTCTCCGGCCCGGCCACCGCCAGCGCGGCGGGTCGGCGCTCCAGCGCGCGTGAATAATCGAGTCGGGCGAACTCATCGTTCTGATGGGTCAACGCGGTCACGGATTGCTTGGCCGGTTCACGGACGGCGTCCGCGAACGGGTAGCGCCACTCCAGACGCTGCTTGAGTTCGGCCAGAAGTCGCACGCCTTCGGAGGTGGCACGCGGCTTTGGGCCCAGTGCGGCCGATGGCTTGGCCTTGGCGTTCCTCAGAGTGACGATCTCCTGGGAGAACCGGCGCAGAACCTCCCCGCCGTACACGCTCAAGCTGAACAGCCCATCGTCACGAGCCCTCTCCGCCAAGCCGGTGTGGAACGCCTCATGAAGGCAGCGTTGATCGGCCAAACCGCACAGGACCCACTCCAGCGGGCTCTTGCAGCCTCGCAGCAGCCAGTCCGGGACAGCGCTATCGCTGAGCAACAGGCCCTTAGCGAGGACCGCGCCGCAGTCGGTCTGCTTCTGTGACGCCGTCAGGATTAGCCGGTCCTTGGCGCGCGTCATGGCGACGTACAGAATCCGCATCTCTTCGGCCAAGGTGACGGCGCGACGCTTATCGCCGATGACCTGGTGCGCCAGCGAGCGCAGCTTCGTGTTGGATCGTGGATCGACAATTTGCAGTCCCAGCGTATGTTCAGCATCCATGACGAGATCGGCCTGGATGTCACGCTGATTGAACCTGCTGTCGAGCTCGGCCAAGAAGACGACAGGGAATTCGAGCCCTTTGCTCTTGTGGACACTCAGGATGCGGACGGCGTTGCCGGCTGCACCGGCAGGCTCGGCCGGCGCCCAATCTTGGCCGGTTTCCTGGAGCTTCTCGATGAACTCGACGAAACGCGTCAGCGAAGGCACGCCGGCACTACTGGCGAAGCCCTCGAACTGAACGGCGCGGTCATGCAGCTTGAGCAAGTTGGCCTTGCGGGCCTGGCCGTTGGGCAGGGCGCAGACAAACGCGAGGTACTGCGTGTCACGATAGATGCGCCACAGCAAGTCGGCCAGCCAACCCCGCCGCGCGAGGGTCCGCCACCGATCGAGCGTCTCCAGCGCGCCTGCGAGCTTGCTTTTCAAGCGGGCATCCGAACCCGCCTCGCGGTACCGCACCGCACGCATGTAGAGATTCGCGTACGTCGGTATCTCAGAGGTATCCACGCGCATCTCGGCCAATTCCGTTTCGGTGAGCTTGAAGAAGGGGCTGCGCAGGACCGCCGCAAGCTCGACGTCACGCTGTGGGTTGTCAAGGACCTTCAGCAGACAGAGCAGGTCCGTGATCTCGGTCGTCTCGAAATAGCCGGCCGTCGCGTCGCAACTGACGGGGATGCCCGCCAAACGGAGAATTTCTACGTAGTCGTTGGCCTTCTTCGCCAGGGAACGCATGAGTACGACGATGTCACGGTACTGCACGTCGCGGAAGGTCTCGGCGTCCTTGTCGTAGATTTGAAACTCCGGCCGGCCGGTCTCAGTGCCGACAATCTCTCTGATTCGTCGGGCAATCAGCGCCGCCTGTCGCTGCCGGGCATCAATCCCGTCGGCACCGTTGCCGACCTCGTCTGCCTCCTCGCCCTCCTGCGGTGCTCCGACAGCAGCGGCCTTCTCGGCCAGGATGTGAACCTCCACGATCGGCGTCGACGCTGTGCTGCCCTCCTTCTGGGAAGCCCGGCGCAGCCGGGCCGTCTCATCGTAGTCGATGTTCGCCACCGACGAGATCATGATCCACCCGAAGACCTTATTCACAAAATCCAGGATGCCCTGGGCGGAGCGAAAATTGTAGTTCAGGTCGACGCGCAAACCGTGGGCGGAATCCGCCTGCGGCACAGCAGCTCGCAGTCGCTGCAAGAAGATCGTCGGCTCCGCCCCGCGCCAGGCATAGATGCTCTGCTTAATGTCACCGACGACGAAGACATTGTCGCCTGAGCCCAGCGCGTCGAGGATCGCCTGCTGGACGGGGTTGATGTCCTGGTACTCATCGACAAAGATGTAACGGTATCGCTCGCGGAGGGCCAACGCCGTTTCGGACGGTTTGCGATCCCCGGTGGCCGCATCCTCATCGGTCAGAAGCCTCAGCGCGTGATGCTCGAGATCAGCGAAATCCAGGCCGTTCAGTGCCGTCTTTCGCTTCGCATAGAGTTGCCGGAACTTCACTGTTAGTTCGACAAGGAGACGACTCTGCACGCTCGCCGACTGCCCCACGACGCTCAAGTAGTCGGGATTCACCACCGCGAGGCCCCGCAGACCGAGGAAATCGGCAATGGCCTTCGTGCGAAGGTCCTTGATCAGACCTCCTGCCGTCTCGGAGAAATCCTTCAGCGCCGGGGCGCGTGGTTTGTCGAAGGCAAGGATCGCCTGCGCGCAACCCGGCCAGTCACCAGCCTTGAGCCGATCCAGACAGGCGGCGACCGGCTCAATGACCTTCTCGCGAAGCTCCGCTCCCCACTTGCCGCCCGGGGCTTCCCTCTCGTGCAGGCGCTGGGCACAGTGTAACTGCGCCAGGATCGCTTCGAGGCGGTCGCGGACGATCTGCTTTTGCGCCTGGCCCAGCTCGCTCGACAACGAGTCAGCCGTCTCCGTCAAGCCGACGGCGTGCTCAAACCAGCGCGGCGCCGAGACGACGCCGTCGAGAAACTCGCTCAGGCGGATCACGTTGGCCAGAAACCCGCGGCTCTCGCGCAGGTCGCGGCGGCGCAGCAGGCTCTGCAAGTGTGGGACAGAGTCTTGCTGCTGCCAAGCCCATTCGACCGTCTCATCCAGGACCTCGACCTTCAGCAGCATGGCCTCGTCGGCATCGATCACGCGAAACGCCGGGTCCAGCGACAGCGCGTGGAAGTTCTCGGTGATGAGCCGCTTGCAGAACGAGTGGATCGTGCTGATGTCGGCGCCCTGGAGCAGGACGAGTTGCCGGCCTAGGCGAGGGTCGCGCGTCTGCTGGTAGGCATTCCTAAGCTGTCGCGCGATGCGCGAGCGCATCTGCTCGGCGGCTGCCTCGGTGAAGGTCAGGACCAGCATGTTCAGAACGTTCTGACGCAGCACGGCGTCCGAGACAAGGTCCACGCAACGTCCCGAGAGCACCGCCGTCTTGCCCGTGCCCGCTGAGGCCGTGACGAGAACGTTGCGCCCGCGCGCCGCAATGGCTTGTTGCTGCTGCTCCGTCCAGTTGATTCCCTCGTCCGCCATCAGTGTCCCTTGAGCGCCTCGATCACGTCCAACTTGCCCTTCGCGTCGAGGAAGTTATAGTCGTTGATCTGCCAGTCGAACCGGCAGACGGGTTTGTAGTCACAGGTTGAACACGCAACCTGCGTGCCGAGGCGATACGGATGCACGTCGACCGCGCCTGAAAAGACTCCGGCGGCAAGCGCAATGATCTTGGTCCGGGTGAATTGCAGCACTTTCTCGAAGTCCGTCGGGTGCAAGGCCCCGCTCGTCTGGTAGTAGCCGTACTGAGCATCGCCTTGGGTGACAGCGAAGTTGTAGAACTTGCTCCAGCGCGAGCCGGCTTCGGGGTCCAGAGATCGGGAGTACGCGCCGTCAAGGAAGCCCTTGGCCTTGCGAGCGGTGTGTTCGGCGCCGGTGGCGGACTGTTCCAACGAAGCACTCTGGGCCGGGACCTGGATGGGTATGCAGAAGGCCCCTGCGGCGCAATCGACGTCGGAGCCGCCTGCATTCAGGACCGCCAACAAATACATGGGGAGTTGCACACCCAGGCCGTGGTAAAACTCCGACCAGTCGAACTTCGCGCCGGCCGCAGATGTCTTGTAGTCCAAGATGAGCGCCGCTTTCTTGCCGTCGGTCTCGGCGATATCGAGTCGGTCGATCTTTCCCCTCAAGCTCAACGTGCGACCGTCGGGCAGGGCCAGCTCGAACGTGCCGAGGTTATCTGCGGCCTGCTTGACATCGCCGAAAGCGACCTCAGATAAAGACGGGCGAAATGCGCCCGCCCGTGCCATCTGCGCGATATCCCGGACGCAGTCTCCCAGGACCTCAGCGGCATTGTTGATAATGAACGCGTTGTGCCTGGAGCGGGCGACGAATTTCGAGAGGAACGGATCGCAGCCGGCAAACGTCGCGATCTGCTCGCGCAACAGTGCCGTGAGCCGGGTGTCGTCGGCTGTGGCGAAGTTCAGGCCTTCGGCGACAAGACGTTTGTGCAGTGTATCGAGGACAGCGTGGTAGAAGTTGCCCAGGTCGAGCGGCTCCAGTCTGAATTCGCGCCGGAGCTTCAGCTCCAACGTATACTTGGCGAAGTACCTGAAGGGACAGGCCGCAAAGGTGGCCAGTCTCGTCGCAGAGCTTTTCAACTCGCGGCCGAAAAACCGCTCCACCACACCACATTCGAGTGCGGCCCGGTTCTCGTAGCTCAACGCAGCCGCAACCGATGCGCCGGCCGACGCGTAATCATCGTCCGAGCGCAGCGCCTCCAAGAGACCGGTGAATTGCTCGCCGCGCATCGTCTGCGGCGCAAAGACATCACGGCCCAATCGACTGCAGAGCAATTCGGTCAATTCGGGCTGATTGTAGATGCCTTCCATCTGCACGGCGTTGTCCCCGACAGACTCATCCGCCAAGTCCGGGAAGAGCGCCTTCAGCTCATCGGCGAAGTGCGACCGGACTACGGGGCTGCCCTTCTCATCAACAGACGGATAGCTGAGGCACAGAAACTCCGACGGCCGCGTGAAGGCGATGTATGCGAGGTACTGCCGCTCCGTCAGCGATTGTGTCGACACCGGCGCCAAGTGACAGCCGACCGCCTCGGCGGCGCCACGGTCTTCGTCTGTCAGCACGCCCGCCGACGGTATGGGGATCGGGAACTGCCTCTGCGTGACACCGAGCAGAAACACCGCCTTGAGGTTCGGATGCCGACTTCGCTCGATAGAACCAACCAGGACTTGATCCAGGCTCGGCGGGATAACACCCAGCGTCATCTGCGAGAACGCCATGTTCAAGATCGCGAGGTAGTCCTGCGCCGTCATTGTGTCGCGCCGGAAGACCTCGCCAAGCTCGTCGAAGATGTCCACCAGCCGGTCGAAGAACTGCCTGTGCTCGTCCGCCGCCACGTCACGCTGCTCGTGCGCCTCGCGGACCCACGCGTTGACCTTCTGATGGACCTGCAGACGATCCAGGAAGGCAAACACCGCCCGCGTGAAACCCGCAGCCGTCAATGCCGGCGCATCGTCCGCACTCGGGCACAGCGCTTCGCGCAACTCGCGCAACGGAGCGATGGCCCGGTCGCGAATGCCATCGATCGCGCGTTCGTCGAATTCCCCGTCGTTCGCGCCTGCAAATCGCCAGGGTTCCGAACCCGCCCAGTCGCGCCCATCCACGCCGAAGGCCAGACAGTAGTTTTCCAGCAGGTCCACGTCGAACCGCTCGACAGCGGAAAGGTCGGTCTTGAGATAGGTGAAGACATCGGTGTGGGCAAACCCGCCTGTCACCGCCTGGAGAGCAGCGCCGATCAGCTCAACAACCGGATGCCGATTGAGCGGCTTGCGCTTGTCAATGAAGAAGGGAATCCCATAGTCGTCGAAATAGGCGCGGATGTAGTGTTCGTAGCGGCTGAGGTCGGACGCCACGATGGCAATGTCACGATAGCGATAAGCCCTCTCTTGCGCCAGCCGCCGGACTTGGCCCGCCACGAACTGTACTTCCGCACGCAGATCGGTAGCACAGACCAAGCGAATACGGTCGCCAGCCTGGGCCCGGCGCGCTCCCAACTGGAAAATGTGCCGCTCAAGGTGCGCCAACGCGGGACTGGTCGAGAAACGATTCGCGGTCTTGAGAGCGACCGGCTCGATCACCGCGATCTTGGCGTGACGAAGCGACCCGTTCAGATCTTGGTATGTGCGCCGCGTCGGCTCGAAGAGATCGTTCGCGTCCGGCGCGTCCTTGGGCCCGATACGAGCAGGGTCCACACAAAGGGCGATACGCGCCTGTTCGACCGTTTTGAGCAGTTCGATGAGCAAGGCCATTTCCCCGCCCGTAAATCCGGCAAAGCCATCCACCCAGAGCCGCGCACCCTGAAGAAAATCCGCCTGCCCCACCCTCCGGCACGCATCGTTGACCTGGGCGTCAGGATCGACGAAGCGCTCGCGCAAGAACTCGGAGTACTTGCGGAAGATCAAGCCGATGTCCGCGAACTTGAGCGCCGCCAGTCGGCCCGCTCCGTCAGCCTGCAACTGCGACGGCAACCCCTCCACCTCCTCAAGCGTCCTGGCGTAGCGGTGCAGTTCCGTGATGGTGTCCGCCATCTGGCGGGCGAAGCCGGGCAGCAAGGCCGACGACCGGAAGATCTGCAAGTCGTCCCGGATGTCTCGGAGAATCTTGTGGACGATCATCTGCCGGCCGATGCGCGAAACCGTCGGCCGCGCCGTGTTCTTGCCCAGCAGCAAGAACTGCAGGCGGTCGAACGACAGGACGTGGAGCCGGTGATAGCCCGCGACGCGCTTGTCCGAAAGAATCGCCCGCTCGGCCTGATACGTTGCCTGCTCCGGAACCAGCAGGATCAAGGATTGGTCGGACGGCTCCCGCAACGCCTCCACGAGCGCGTTGATACAGTGGGTCGTCTTGCCCGTGCCGCTTCTGCCAAGAATGAACTGAACTGCCATAGGGCCATCCGTGAACAAGGACTCTGTGCGCTCCTTGTATCAGAATGGAGGCCGCTTTGCAACGCGCCACCGCGCGACGTGATCGGACGAACGGCGTCGGAGTCAAGAGACGCAGGACGAGGTAGCGCACGAGAGTCGTTGCAGACAGGCGATGCAGGGCCGCGAGGCCTTATCAGGCAATACTGACAAGGTCAAGGCGGTGGGCGGGCCGTCTGACGGCCAACCCCGCGACGTCGGCCAAGCGCTGCGAGTAACTGCGGTCTTCCTCACCCACAGTCTCCAGGACGGTCTCGTCGGCGGCTTCCTCCCGGAGTCTGCGGATGACACCGTTCGCCAGCCACAAGAAAGGATTGTAGAAGTACAACACCTGCACGACGTTCTGGATCACGTTCACCCACAGATCGTGTCGCTTGACGTGGGCAAGCTGATGGAGCAGGACCGCGCGCAGATGGCGCGAGCCCAAGGTCGGCGCTAAATCACGCGGCACCAAGATGACCGGACTGAGCAATCCGCACACCGCCGGACGGATCCCTTCCTCGCACACCCGTAGCTGCACCGGCCCCTTGATCTTCATTCGTTTGCGACAGTACAGAAGAATGTCGTGCATGAGGAGATTCGCCGCCGGTGAGCGCCCGACGCATTTGCTGGCCGCAGCCGCACGTCGGACGACCGCAACGCTCATAACGATGACACCTGCGATCCAAAGCAGGAACACAACGCCCTGCCAGGAGAGAGTGCGAGGTGGCTCCCCCGTCCCAACCGAGGTGGTCTGGGACTGTCCGGTGGTGGGCTGGGCCAGGGGAGCCGTTGCATGTTCGGCTGCCAGGTGTGTGGTCGGGTCTGCGTAGGCAGCGCTGCCTGCCGGCATGAAGTTGGAGGGAGGACACATGGGAAGAAAAGGTGTCAAGACCAAATAGGCCAAGACGACCATAACCAGCCAGTACCGCAAAGCGGCACGAACGTTGCGTCGCAGGACATACTCCGCGAGCAGTGCAACGCCGATCAACACGGCTGATTCAACTATCATCAGCGCAGAGAAACCTACAAAAGCGCTGCCCATTCTATTCAGTTGTTCGAGTATCCCGGTCATAACGCGTCCTTTACACTTAGAGACGCCCAACTGGGTTTCCTATTACAGCAAAAAACAATTTCTTTTCCCCAGCGATCGGCAGCAATGGACCTGTCAAGGCATTTAAGTATGCGTAAGATGTGAGCTTAGCGACAGCCCGCCGGCAGATACGCCGGACACCAACTTCATCATCACTATGATTCAGCGCGCGACGACCTGGCGCATTGTTCAGATCGTGTTACGATTTCGTTACGATCTTGGATTGGATGCGCTCCCACGATGCTCCCTCAACGACACAGCCGTCCCATCGAAATCGGACACGCTCGCTCACCGATTGTGCCAGGCGCCGGCAATCCAAAGGCCTCCATGTTCAAATCGTTGCCAGCGGTCGCCTACTCGTCCAGCCAGTCGCTTCGCGCTCTCTGCCGCTTCTGAGAGCTGCGATGTTTCTTCTCTTTCAGCCGTCGCTCGTGCGCGCTCGCCGGCGTCTTGGTCTTCTTTCGAACCGGTCTACGCTTCAGCGCTCCGGCGAGCAGTTGCGCGAGACGTTCGATTGCCGCGCGACGGTTGGCTTCCTGCGTCCGGCCCTTCTGCGAGACAACTCTCAGAACGCCGTGCTTGTCCATACGCGTTGAGAGCTTCCTCATGACGCGGCGCCTCTGCTCGTCGGACAAGCTTGGCGAGCCGGCCACGTCGAACAGCAGGGTGATGCGCGTGTTGAGCTTGTTGACGTTTTGGCCGCCCGGCCCGCCGCTCCGCGACGCCTTGAACACGAACTCGTCATCCGCAATGAAAGTGCTCTCGTCGATCTGCATCATCAGGTCTACCCAGCGCCGCAGTCTCTCGCGTTGACTGCGCCGGTGCCTATGGTATACACCCGCGCAGGTGTAGGCAACCCGAAGTCATCACGCGAGCCTGCAATATCCTGCAAACCTGCTGTGGCCACAATTTTTTTCACGTCCGATACAGCTCAACAATACCAGAGGGCGCGATGTTATCGGATTTAATCCGGGGAGACCATCCAGTCTGGGATAGGCAATCGCAGCGCTGACGCCACAGTCCAGGACGGTCGGGAATCAGCGGAAAAGACGCCGCCACAGACATCGGTTTTCCCACTTGAGAACCGTGTCGGACCGCCACACGTGAACGGCCAAGAAAGACTCAAGCTCGCGGTATCTCGATGCCGATGGGCACTGGTGGATAAGACAGAACCAGGTGGTCCCGGAGGTGGATGTGGTTTCTTTGAAAACGGTAGAAGTGCTCCAAGAAACGCATTTGGAGGTCCAGTCGCGCCCCTGTGCGATGCAATAGGCGAGTATTTCAGACATATCACATTGCTGACATATGGGAATACTCTCGCCCTATCACCACAGGGGCTTTTTTCTTTTTTAGCCGGGCTATGCAAGACGGCCATGTACGACGGAGCGCCCTGCCCATGACGATCCTACCTCCATTGCCCTGCCCCGTTACTGCTGCTACACGGCGGAAACCTGCCCCTTTTCGGCTTTGCGCCTACGACTTCGGAGCCTATAGTACGCGCTGAGAATCCCGATATGCGGGCTGCAACCGTACTCTCACATATAAGGAGGCAGAGGATGTCACAGTCAGGCAAACGAATGAGAACCGCTATCACTCTGATCGCTGCGGCCGGTCTTGTGGGGCTTTCATGGATGTGGATGACGGCGGACTCAAACATAGCCATCGCGCAACAAAGCAGCCGGCCCAATGTCGAGGAGCTTAGGGCCGGGAAGAACCTCATGGCGACCAAGGTCTACGGTCAGGAGGAGGACCAGGAAATCCTCAAGCTCTTCGAGGGACTCCGCGTCGCCGACGTCTCGGACGGCATGGACAAGGT
>CAZGRF010000047.1:0-14188 GCA_964527825.1 uncultured Pirellulales bacterium | reverse complement strand
GGAAACCACCTCAGATTCTATGGTTTAGACACCACCGAACATCTCATGCGTCTCATCAAGGAGCCACTTTTCTGAGGATTGGGCTCGCCCAATTCCAGGTCGGATTATGCGGTTCGTAGCCAACAACTCCATACTTCACTTGGTCTTCATATGAGGTTTCGATGAGCCCCTTGTTAGACTCCAACAACTCAACCTCCAACTGATTCAACGAAAACTCATATCGGTTGTCTTTCAAAGAAAAGACCTCGGGAGAATCGACCTCGAAGGTCAAGGCGTATTTGCCCTGCTTCCAATTGAACCAGTGTTTCACAAACGAGTAGACGTCCTTCATTTCCTCGCAACTCAGGAATTCGTCAGGATTGTACTCGTCCTTGCCCTTCAGATAGCTTACCTTCTTTGCAGCCTTGGAATCGTACTGCTCTTTGTTCGTGTGGTAGTCGTCCTCCTGGAATCGAATGAAACGTTCCTCCACCTCTTTGGTTGTCAGCTTGATGGCCAAGACAGACAATTCTTTTTCCCACGGAATTGGGGCCGTTTCGGGCGGATGGAATTGCCCCAATCGCTGTACGATCCCGTGCCAGGAAAGGAGTTTCTCTTCACCGCTCTCGTGCCTGAGCCTTATCCTTATCGCCGAGATGACAATATCCCGATGCCGCACGGAAAATGCGACTCTGAGATTCACGATAGGCCCGAATACTGTATAGCCGATTTCAGCCGTGCGCTGAACAACAACGCGAACCTCAGGATGCGTGACCACATCACGCACGATCTTGATAAGGTAGGGCAACCATGCAAGCGCACCAAGTACTGCTGCTCCCTCAATTATCGTCATCGTCCTTGCTCCCCTACAACCTCTGGATACCTATCTCCCGCGCCGCAAACCGTCGCACAGATAGGAGCATCGTGGGGCATCTGTTGTGGCTACCCCATATTCATGCCGCGTCAACGTCTCGAGCCATGACTTTATGGCCTGGCAGGCCAGGAAAGGCAAGAAGAAAATGCTCGAACAGCGTTTTTTAAGTAGACTGTCTTCTGTAGAGTGGATTCGCATTTACCATCTACAATTTCCGATTTGCGATTGAGGGCTGCCCGGAGGGGGGATGAATGCGCTGACTCGTCTACGCTTCTACCCATCCAGGTCTGTCCGCTTCCGTCTGCCGCTCTTTCTGCGCTTGATAGGGTCGGTATGCGCATACACTCCACGCTCCCCACCGAGTTCACGTATGGAAAGCGATTTTCACCGGGCGAATGTGGATGGAAAAATCAAAAAAACTGCGGTCGAGGCCGCGTTCACGCGTTAATGCGTAGAAGCATAAATGTGGGTGCGGGGCCGGATTTCGGAGGACAGAAGGTCGGTCAGGCGGGGATCGTCAGCTTGTCGTACAGGAATTCGGGGGGCAAGACCAGCACCGAACGGCACTCCGGCCGCCGGCGGGATGCGCACAAGGATCGAGGCGGCGCGGATCGCGGCGCAGGCGGGCTGTCACATGGCGCCGGCCAACGGGCGGGCCAGGATCGACTCGATCTCGTCCATCGTTCGATTCATGGCCGCCATAGTCTTGTTGAACGGGCCGGGCGTGGTCATCATGGAAATGCGCTGGAAACAGTACTCATTCAATTGGGGTCCTTGACCTTCTGGTATTCGAGGAAGTCGACGTACCGGCCCATCTCCAGGGCGGCATCACGCCGGCCTTGCTTCTTCAGCAACTCGATCTGCCGACGCACGACGGCGATCGCCTCGTCATATCGTTTCTGAAACTCCAGCGCCTTGCTCAGCTTCTGGTAGTAGGCGAGGTTCTCCGGATCAAGGGCCACCGCCCGCTCAAATGCGTCAGAGGCCTCCTTGAAATTGCCCATCAGGGCAAGCGTATCGCCCAGCGAGTCCCAGACGTGGACCGCTCTGGGATTCTGTTGAAGATCGATGCGAAACCACCTGACAGCTTCGCTCAGTTGAGCCTGCGATGTGGCAGATTGGCCCATCCTTTGCAGTAGAATGCCCAGATTCATGTAGACCGAGGCAATCGCCGTCTGCCGGAGGCCGCTGTCCGTGTGGTGCTTGATGGCCTGGCGGAATGCGTCAGCCGCCCCCTCCAGATTGCCTTGCTCGACCCGCATAAGGCCGATGGCGTTGCAGGCCTTGATGGCCATCGAGGGATTCTGCTCGACCGCCTGCTGGTACAGCGCGATGCTCCGGTCGTACTGACCCTCGTTCCGCAACTCGGCGGCCTCTCGAAGATAACGCCGCGCCAGTCGTTCTTTGGCACCTTGGCGCACTACCGAGGTCAACAGGTTCTCCACGGGAGCGTAGTCGTCCGTCAGCACGACCTGGCGGCATCGGTCCCTGAGATAGGCCATCTCCATGTCGTCTAATACCCAGAATGTCAGATGCGCGTTGTATTCCGCCAGAACGCGCTTCGGGTCAAATTCCCGGTGCGATGCGACGACCACATAGGTGTCCCGCAACGAGGACATGCCGATCTTGTCTCCGATCACCCACACGTGCGGAAACGTCTGTTCCAGCGTGGTGACAACAGCTCCCAGGAACCGGCCACTATCGTATGTGTCGATGAGGTTGACCATATAGACGCCGTCGCCCGCGAGCAGACGCGCGATCTTCTCGTTGAACTCCTGCGTCACCAACTGAAACGGCACAGAGTAATCATTGATCGCGTCTTCGTAAATGAAATCGTACTGCGCGCTCGGTGGACCCGCACCCTGGTGGCGCAGAAGCTGGTCTACATAGTTGCGCGCATCCATGTTGACCGTCTGGATCGTGCTGTCCGGCGCCAAGCCGAAGGCCTCCACCGCTGCCTGCGTCACGCCGGGGTCGATTTCGATCACCTCGACGTGGCTGTCGGGCCAGAAGGCCTTAAGGTATTGCGGGAAGGCGTACCCCCCGCCCCCGATGACCATCATGGAAAGCGGTCGGTCGCGAGCCCCCAGGCCATGAGTCAACCCGGCGTAGACTTCCGTGTAGAAGTATTGCAGACTGGTGACGTCGCCCATGACGATCTCGCTGTGCATGAGTTGATCTTGCCAGAAGGCGCGTCGGTCGGGCTTCTCGGAGACGCGCCGCACCACGACATGGCAGTATGGGGTCTCATCTTCATAGATAACGCTTGGATCGTTTGGCTCTCTCAGACCCGCGGCAACGCCGGCAGCACGCGCCCAATCGGCTGGGGCCATGCCCATCGTAATCAGCGCGGCGAACACCATGGCCCAGAGATACAACGCCCAGCAACTGACCCAATACAGAAACGCCATCGCCAGCATAGCTGCACCGATAGCCCAGATGATCATGACGCTGCCGAAACTGGCAATCAGGAAGAAACCCGCCAAGAGCGTCCCGGCGATGCTGCCGGCCGCCCCCCAAGCGTAGATGGTCCCCACCGTGCGTCCGGTGGCGAATCCCTGATCGAGCGCCATCTTGGCCACCACAGGGCTGATCGTGCCCAGCAACGTCGATGGCACCAGGAACACCAGTGAGACATGCAGGAAGACGTGGGCCGGCCAACTCAACTGCCACAGCCATGTCCAGTCCCCCACCAGGTTGTTGAGAACAACGATGGCGACGCACGCGGCCGACGACAAGGCGAACAGGACCGACAAAGCCCGTCTGGCATGAAAGCGGTCCGCGATGCGGCCGCCAAGGTAGTTGCCAATCGAGATACCGGCCAGCACGACGGCGATGATGGAGGTCCAAGTATACAGGGATGATCCCAGCGAGCGCGCCACCAGCCGCGACGCGACCAGTTCGAGAATCATGATGCAGCCGCTCGTGAAGAAGACGGTCGCACCCGGGACAAGTATTCGCAGAGAGCTTCTCAGCTTGGTCATTTTCGGCATCTCTCGACGGTCAGCTTAGGACCGCAGTATAGCAGACCGTCGGGCCGTGAACAAGCCACGCTCAGTAGTCGAAGTATCTGATGCCCTTGTCGTCTTGGCCCGGCCAGTCGAGGCAAACGGTCCGACTGGCTGGCTTGTAGATCCAGCCGAAGTCGCCGGTAGCTTCGGCAGGGAAGACCTCGCTATTGCCGATCACCCGCATCGTGCTCAGATTGTTGAAGGGATTGCGCGGCATGGCTCGCAGGTACGTCTCTTCGACGGTGGTTTGATGGGAGAAGTCGTCAGCAGTGGGCGGATCGTTGGGATTGTCGTCCGGATAGCCAGGGGGAACGTCCTTGTGATTGGCGGCGTACAATTCGACAACGCCGCGCAGGACGCGGAGGTTGTCCTTGGCGGTGGCCACCTCGGCCTCGGTTGCGTTGTTCTGGAAGAGGGGCACCACAATCGCGGCCAGAATGCCGATGATACACACCACGATCACAAGCTCAGCGATAATGAAGGCACCTTTTATTCCCTGCTTCTGCATCTTACAGGCGCGCTCTCAGCGCATCCCCCTTTCAAACGAATTCATCGGCATCTCGCGTACGCAACTTCACCCGCGCGAACCGGTTATAGGACCTCTGGCCCGGACACCTCAGGTCGGTCGTCCTTGGCAGCCCGACCTCACAGGTCCACACGCAAGGCAAAAGCTTTTGCGTCCGCCTCGGCTATCGCTTATCTTCGAGCAGCGTCCGTGGCACCTTGACACCGGGTCCGCGCGAGGGTCAGGTATGGAACGAACCGAACCGGCGTTTCGCACGTGGTATCACAGGGCCGTACATGCGAAGGCGCGCTGCACAAGCAAGCGCATGGGAGCAGTACCGTTGGAAGAGAATCCGGATTGATGATGGACGCCGAAGGCAGAGAACGTGTGGTCGTCGAGTCGGTGAGACCCCAGATCGACGGCGGCCGGTTTCCCATCAAGAGGACCCTTGGTGAGACCGTCGCCGTTCGTGCCGACGCCTTCGGCGACGGTCACGATCTCATCCGCGTCGAACTGCTGTACCGCCGGCAAGAAGAGCAGAGCTGGATGATTCAAGAGATGACGCACCAGCGCAACGACGAGTGGACAGCCCGGTTCGCGGCCACGGCGCTGGGCGGCTATTGCTATACCGTCCGCGCCTGGATCGACCACTTCGGCACCTGGCAGAGCGATCTGCGGAAGAGACGTGAAGCCGGCCAGGACGTGAAGGTTCAATTGGAGATCGGCGCCGAGATGCTTCGGGAGGCCGCGAAACGTGCTGAGCCGTCGGACGGCGAGAAGCTGCGCAAGTGGGCTAAGATCCTCCAATCCGCAAAACGCATCGACGCCGCTGTACTGCTGGCTGAAAGCGAAGAGCTGACCGAGCTCGTGCGGGAGTACCCGGACAGATCGTTATGTACAGCCTACCCGGTTGAACTGCCGGTTCTTGTGGATCGACCGGAGGCGGTTTTCAGCGCCTGGTATGAGTTCTTCCCGCGGTCATTCGGCCAGGGCCACAAACATGGGACCTTTCGCGACTGTGAGAGGCTGCTCCCGGAAATCGCCAAGATGGGCTTTGACGTGGTGTACCTGCCTCCCATCCATCCTATCGGCCAGTCCCACCGGAAAGGCAAGAACAACGCCACGGTACGCAGTCGCACCGACCCGGGCAGTCCGTGGGCCATCGGATCGGTCCAAGGCGGGCACAAGGCCGTCCATCCCCAACTGGGATCGCTGGCTGCTTTCCGCAGGTTCATCAAGAAAGCCAAGGAAAACGGGCTGGAGATTGCCATGGACCTGGCCTTTCAGTGTTCACCGGACCACCCGTATGCCAAGGCTCACCCGGAGTGGTTCCGGTGGCGGCCGGACGGGACCGTGCAATTTGCCGAGAATCCGCCCAAGAGATACGAAGACATCCTGCCGCTGAACTTCGAATCGAAGCAATGGAAAGCACTCTGGGAAGAGCTGAGAAGCGTGGTACTCTTCTGGATCGAGCAAGGCATCCGCATCTTTCGCGTGGACAACCCTCATACGAAAGCGTTTGCCTTCTGGCAATGGCTGATTGATGACTTGCGAGGCAACTACCCCGACGTCTTGTTCCTCGCCGAGGCGTTCACGCGCCCCAAGGTCATGCAGCATCTGGCCAAGATCGGGTTCAACCAGTCATACACGTACTTCACCTGGCGGAACACGAAGTGGGAGTTAGAGCAATACATCCGGGAGCTGACGCAGACGGAGGTGGGCGAATACCTGCGACCGAACTTCTGGCCGAACACGCCGGATATTCTGCCCCAGTATCTTCAATACGGAGGCCGGGCCGCCTTCATCATCCGCCTGGTGCTGGCTGCCACGCTCTCGGCCAGCTACGGCCTCTACGGACCCGCTTTCGAGCTGTGTGTTAGCGAGGCTATCGAGGGTAAAGAGGAGTACCTCGACTCGGAAAAATACGAGATCAAGCGGTGGGACTGGAACCGAAAAGGCAACATCAGACCCATTGTCGAACGGGTCAATCGAATCCGACGGGAGAACCCATCGTTGCAGAGCATCAGAAACATCCGACTCTATGACATCGACAACGAAGACATGCTCTGCTACGGCAAGATGACGGCAGACAAATCCAACGTCATCGTGACCGTCGTCAGTCTCGACCCGCACCACACGCAATCGGGCTGGGTTCAACTGCCGCTGGATGCACGGGGGATTGACCCGCACCAGCCTTATCTGATGCATGATTTGCTCACAGATGACAAGTACATCTGGCAGGGGCAGGCCAACTATGTTGAATTGGACCCTCGGACTATGCCTGCCCACATTCTGTCTCTACGCAGGAAACTCCGGCGTGAGGCCGATTTCGACTACTTCATGTGAACGGAGCAGAAACCTTGGGTGATCGGGAGAACAAGACGACGGATTTACTCTGGTACAAAGACGCCGTCATCTACGAGGTGCACGTCCGGTCGTTCTACGACAGCAACGACGACGGCATCGGTGACTTCCCGGGCCTGGTTGAGAAGCTCGATTATCTGCGAGACCTAGGGGTCACAGCGTTGTGGCTGCTGCCGTTCTATCCGTCCCCGCTGCGCGACGACGGCTACGACATCGCCGACTATCTCGACATTCATCCCGACTACGGGACATTGGCCGACTTCAAGCGATTCCTGCGCGAGGCTCACAAGCGCGATCTGAAGGTCATCACCGAGTTGGTGATCAACCACACCTCCGACCAACACAAGTGGTTTCAGAGATCGCGGCGTGCCAAGCCGGGTTCGGTCTGGCGTGACTTCTACGTCTGGAGCGACACGGCCGAGAGGTACAAGGACGCACGCATCATCTTCACCGACTTCGAGAACTCCAACTGGGCTTGGGACGGTGTGGCGCAGGCGTACTACTGGCACCGGTTCTACGGTCATCAGCCGGACTTGAATTACGACAATCCGCGCGTTCGCCAGGAGATCTTCCGCGTGCTGGACTTCTGGTTCGAGATGGGTGTCGATGGGATGCGGCTTGACGCGGTGCCCTATCTTGTAGAACGCGAGGACACCAATTGTGAGAATCTCCCCGAAACGCACGCCTTCCTCAAGGAGCTGCGCGCCCACCTCGACGGCAAGTTCAGTGACCGCATGCTTCTGGCCGAAGCGAATCAGTGGCCTGAGGACGCTGCGGCCTACTTCGGCGACGGCAACGAATGTCACATGGCGTTTCACTTCCCGATCATGCCCCGGCTTTTCATGGCCCTACGCATGGAGGATCGGTTCCCCGTCGTGGACATGCTGGAACAGAGTCTCGATATCCCTGCCAACTGCCAGTGGGCGATGTTTCTGCGCAACCACGACGAGCTCACGCTGGAGATGGTCACGGACGAAGAACGCGACTATATGTACAAGGCGTATGCCGAGGACCCGCGTGCCCGCATCAACGTGGGGATTCGCCGCCGGCTGGCCCCTTTGCTGGAGAACAGCCGCCGACGGATCGAACTGATGAATAGCCTGCTGTTCTCGTTGCCGGGAACGCCCGTCATCTACTACGGCGACGAAATCGGAATGGGCGACAACTATTTCATCGGCGACCGTAACGGCGTGCGCACCCCCATGCAATGGAGCCCGGACCGTAATGCGGGTTTCTCAAGAGCCAATCCTCAGAAACTCTACCTGCCCATCATTATCGATTCGGAATACCACTTCGAAACGATCAACGTCGAAAATCAAAGCCGCAATTTCTCGTCGCTGCTGTGGTTCATGCGCCGGATCGTCGGCGTCCGCAGGCAATTCAAAGCGTTCGGACGCGGCCGCCTGGAGTTTCTGCCGTCCGACAACACCAGAGTCTTGACCTTCCTGCGGCAATACGAAGACGAAACCATCCTGGTCGTCGCCAATCTGTCACGCTACTGCCAGGCGGTGCGGATTCAGATGCCAAGCTACGTCGGTTTCTCGGTTCACGAAGTCTTCAGTGACAATCGATTCGCCGACATTGCTGAAGCTCCTTACTGCGTGACGCTGGCTCCCCACAGCTTCTTCTGGTTCGTGTTGAGGCCGTCGGCCGCGGCGTCGGGGCCGACGCCGGAACAGACGCCTCAGATCCAGTGCAATGTTGCTTGGGCTCGAATCGTGGGCAGCGACGACGAAGATCGCTTATTGGCAGCGCTGTCCGAATACGTCAAGCGTGCCCGCTGGTTCGGCGGCAAGGGGCGCGATATCCGCAGGCTCTGCATCGCCGACAGTCTAACCGTGCCGACGCCGCAACATCCGGTGTATGTCCTGTTGCTGGAGACAACCTACACCGGCACACCGAAACAGCAATACATCGTGCCCATCGCCTTTGCGAGCCGAGATGAGCAGGTCAAGATCATGCGCGAGGCGCCCGAGAGCATCATCGCCCACCTCCAGTTGAAGGACGGCCCAGGCATCCTCTACGACGCCGTCGGCGGTGAGAGTTTTCGCAACGCTCTGCTGGAGATGATCGCGCGACGAGACAGCAGAAGAGCCGGTCGCAGCCAACTCGTCGCGCGGCGCGGCAGCAGGTTCTCACGGATGCTCGCCGACCGAACCCTGCCGCTGGTCTCCCACCCTCTCAAGGTCGAGCAAAGCAACAGCTCGATCCTCTATGACAACACTTTCTTCCTCAAGCTCTACCGTCGTGCGGAAGAGGGCACAAACCCTGACGTCGAGCTGTCGCGGAGTCTCACCGAGCAGACCGATTTCACCAATCTGCCTGCCTTTGCCGGCGCCATTGAATGGCGGCGAGGAGACTCGGCTCCCCTGACGGTTGCCCTGCTGCTCCAGTTTGTCGCCAATGAGACCGACGGCTGGTCGTACACACTTGACTACGTGGAACGCTCGTTCGGTTACGCCCTGACACTCAAGGACAGGCTCGACACGCTGCCGGAGTTGCCGGAAAGCCTACTGCCTATCGAGCCGGGCACGGTACCTACGCTCGTCCGCGACTTCATCGGCTCGGTTTACCTCGACATGGCGAGCCTGCTCGGTCGGCGCACTGCCGAACTACACCGCGCCCTGGCGTCCCTATCGCGAAGCCCGGACGTGACGGCCGAGCGTTTCTCGTTGCTCTACCAAAAGTCGCTCTACCAGTCGATGCGCAGCCTGACGCTGAAAGTCTTTACCGAGTTGGAGAACGGCTTGGCGTCCCTGAACGCGCAGACCGCCGCCGCGGTCGAAACTATCCTGGCCGACAGGAAGGCAATCCTAGGCAGGCTACGCCGCATTGCCGAGAAGAAGATCCGTGCTCTGAAAATGCGAACGCACGGCGACTATCATCTCGGCCAGGTCCTCTACACAGGCAAGGACTTCGTCATTATCGACTTCGAAGGTGAGCCGGCCCGGTCCCTTACCGAGCGGAGGCTCAAGCAATCGGCCTTGCGCGACGTCGCCGGGATGATCCGCTCGTTCCACTACGCCGCGAGCGGCACGGTCCTACTGCGATCGGCTAAACAAGGAGCCGACGTGGATTACCTCGAACACTGGGCCCGCCTGTGGTACACTTACGTCAGCGGCGTGTTCCTGCACGGCTACCTGGAGGCCGTGGGCGACGCCGAGTTCGTCCCCACGGACGAGAGAGATTTCGCGGTCTTGCTCGAGACCTTCCTGCTGGAGAAGGCCATCTACGAAGCCGGCTACGAACTGAACAACCGCCCGGATTGGCTGATGATACCTATTCGCGGCATCGACCAAATAATGAATAGTGAATCCTGAGGGGTCCTATGAAGGAGCAGAGCCAGACCTTAGAACCGTTCAGCCTGCTGACGGATCACGACATCTACCTGTTCAAAGAGGGCAACCACTTTCGCCTCTACGAGAAACTCGGCGCGCACGTGATCGAGCAGGCCGGGGAAAAAGGGACCTTCTTCGCTGTCTGGGCCCCCAATGCCGCCACCGTCTCCGTGATCGGCGATTTCAACCAGTGGGACCCTCACGCGCATCCGCTGGCAAGCCGGGCTGACGAATCCGGGATCTGGGAAGGCTTCGTTGCAGGCGTCGGCAAGGGCACCGTGTACAAGTATCACATCGCCTCACGATACAACAGCTACACTGTGGACAAAGGCGACCCTTTCGCCTTCTTCTGGGAGCTACCCCCGCACACGGCGTCTGTCGTTTGGGACCTCGAGTATGCGTGGGGTGACCATCAATGGCGTCGGGACCAACGCCAACACAATTCGATGGACGCTCCCGTGAGCATCTACGAAGTGCACTTGGGCTCGTGGCAACGCGACCCCAACGAGCCCGACCGCCTGTTGAGCTACCGTGAGATCGCGCCCATGCTGGCCCGGCACGTCAGAGAGATGGGCTTCACCCACGTCGAGCTTCTGCCAGTCATGGAGCATCCCTTTTACGCCTCGTGGGGTTACCAAACCTTGGGTTACTTCGCGCCGACACGACGCTACGGATGTTGCCAGGACCTCATGTACTTGATCGACACCCTGCATCAGAACGGCATCGGCGTCATTCTCGACTGGGTGCCCTCGCACTTTCCCACCGACGAATACGGCCTGATCTACTTCGACGGTACGCATCTGTTCGAGCACGCCGACCAGCGTCTGGGATTCCATCCCGACTGGAAAAGCGCTATCTTCAACTACGGCCGCCACGAGGTCCGCGCTTACCTGGTCAGCAGTGCGATGTTTTGGCTCGACAAGTACCATGCCGATGCCTTGCGCGTCGATGCCGTCGCTTCGATGCTCTATCTGGACTACTCGCGCAAGGAAGGCGAGTGGGTTCCCAATCGCGAAGGCGGACGCGAGAACCTGGACGCCATCGCCTTCCTGCGGCGCTTCAACGAGATGGTCTATGGAGATTTTCCGGACACCCAGACCATCGCCGAGGAATCTACGGCCTGGCCGATGGTCACCCGCCCTACCGTCACCGGCGGGCTTGGCTTCGGGATGAAATGGAACATGGGCTGGATGCACGACACCCTCAAGTATCTCAGCCACGACTGCGTCTACCGCAAGTATCATCAGGACAAGCTGACCTTCTCGATCTGGTACGCCTTCAGCGAGAACTTCGTCCTGCCGCTCTCACACGATGAAGTCGTGCACGGCAAGGGCTCCCTCCACGGCCGAATGCCGGGCGACGCCTGGCAAAAGCTCGCCAACCTGCGCCTGCTGTTCGGCTACATGTTCGCCCACCCGGGCAAGAAGCTTCTGTTCATGGGCGCCGAGCTCGGTCAGCAGCGTGAGTGGAGCCATGAGCGCAGCCTCGACTGGCACCTGCTCGAAGACCCGCGCCACGAAGGCATTCGCAAGTGGGTCCGCGATCTGAACCACCTCTACCGCACCGAGCCGGCCCTGTTCGAGATGGACTTCCACAAGGATGGATTCGCCTGGATCGACTTTCACGACGCCGACAACAGCGTGATCAGCTTCTTGAGAAAAGACAAGACAGGCCGGCGCATCTTGGCGGTGACCTGCAACTTCACTCCCGTGCCCCGGCTCAATTACCACATGGGCGTCGCCGAAGGCGGCTTCTGGGAGGAGATCCTCAACAGCGACGCCCACGACTACGGCGGCTCCGGCCACGGCAACATGGGCGGAGTCGAAGCTGCGCCCGTATCCTTCTACGGGAACTTCGACTACACGCTGTCGATCACGCTGCCGCCCCTGGGCATCGTCATCTTCAGAAAGGAACTCGACGACAGCACGCCACCGCCGACCGCTGCCGAAGACGAACGTTGAGTGAATCCACGGTTTTCCGCAGCCCCTTGACGGGCCGCACTACAGCCGGCCGTGGATCTCGCTGAGATGCCTGAGTTTGGCCGCCAAACGGGCGGAGAGTCGGCCGTGCCGCATCCGCCAGAACCAGTTGCCCTTGGCCTTGGCGGGGTAGTTCATCCTCGCGCCTGCACCTAAGCCGAGCACATCCTGCATGGGGATGATCGCCAGGTTCGCGACGCTGGCTTGCGCCAAGCGTATCAATTCCCAGGGAACATCTCCGGCCGGGACCTTGCGGCCGAGGTAATCGAAGAGACGTTTGCGGCGGGGCCCGATCATTTCGTGGTCAAACCAGCCGCGCGTGGTGTTGTTGTCGTGCGTGCCGGTGTAGACGATCGAGTTGGGCAGGTGGTTGTGCGGCATGTGCGGGTTGCGGGCCGGATCGCCGCTGAAGGCGAACTGCAACACTCTCATGCAAGGGAAATGATACTTGGCCACGGCCTCGCGCACGTCGGCGGTGATGTGGCCGAGGTCTTCAGCGAAGATGGCGGCAAACGGGATATGTCGAAATAGAGTGGCGAAGAACTTCTCGCTCGGGGCCTTGACCCACTTGCCGTGCATGGCCGTCTTGTGGCTGGCGGGGACTTCCCAATAGCCGACCAACCCGCGGAAGTGATCGACGCGCACCAAGTCGAACAGCAGGAGATTGTGCCGGAGGCGGCGTATCCACCACTCGAAGCCGCTGCGCTCGGCGTAGTCCCAGTCGTAGACGGGGTTGCCCCAGAGCTGCCCGGTCTTGCTGAAATAGTCGGGCGGCACGCCGGCGATGAACCTGGGCTTCTTCGCGGCGGTCAGTTTGAACAGTTCCGGATGCGACCACACGTCGGCACTGTCATAGGCGACGTAAATGGGCAGGTCGCCAATCACCTGTACGCCCTGCTCGTGACAGTAACGCTTCAGATCGAGGTACTGCCGGTAGAAGACGTACTGCAGGAAGCGCTCGTACGCGATTGCCTCGCTCAACTGGTCCTTGATGGCGGTGAGGGCCTTGGGCTTTCGGTCGCGCAAGGCTGCCGGCCAGTCGCACCAGGTGCGCTTCTTGATATGGCGTTTGACCGCCACGAAGGTCGCGAAAGGCTCCAGCCACGCTTGGTGCTCGCGGCAGAAGGCCTCGTAATCGGCCGGGAGCGGAGAAGACTGGAACCGCTCGAAGGCGATGTCAAACACCGCATACTTGTAAGAGGTCACCTTGGCAAAATCGACCCTGTCCGGCGGAAACGCGGGCGGCACGGCCAAGTCACTGCGCTTCAAGAGACCCGCGCGAACCATCAAGGTCGGGCTAATCAGGAGCGGATTACCTGCAAAGGCGGAGAAGCAGTTGTAGGGAGAGTGGCCCGTTCGTGGTGTCGTGTGATTCAAGGGCAGAATCTGCCAGCAGCTTTGGCCCGCCTGCTTGAGGAAATCGACGAACTTGTACGTGGCCGGGCCAAAATCGCCGATGCCGTATTCAGAAGACACGCTGGTTACGTGCAATAGAATACCACTGGATCGTTGTCTGAGCATCTAATCCTCCAGGTTGCTATCGGTTCTCGTATCCGTCAAGATTATGGCAGAGCCAGCCCCAGGTGGTGAGCAAGATTGCCAAAATGAGTAACCCACTTGACCGCCTCTTCGTCGGCCGCTGCGGCCCGCCGCTTCATGTCGGGGTATTTTCGCTTGGCCACGTTGAAGAACACATTCTGGGCGTTCTGAAGGTCCAGGCCCGAGGTCAGCGTGTGAAGAATCTCCAGGCTCTCTTCGATCGAGCAAAGCAATTCCACATCGTCCGGCGTGCCTTCGAGTCGATCCATCAGGTCATTGATGCGGTGACTGCCCTCGAAGCTCAGCCGCTCGTTGTCGAGGCTGAGCGACAGACGCTCGGCCTCGTCCGCGAGGTTTCGCAGGTGCTGCACGTTGATGGTGTCGGCCTGAATCTCCGCACAGAGGTCCTCGTTGAGAATGAACTCCGCCGGCGCCGAAAGCGCCTTGGGCAGAGGCATGTTCATGTTGCGAATCATCTGCATGAGGGCGTAGTTGTGTTCGTAGATGTGGCGGAAGGAGCTTTCGATCTCTTCCCACGTACTTTCAAGCAGTTCGTTGAGGAGCTGACGCTGCTCATCCTTGAACAGGTGGGTCAGCGA
>CAZGRF010000046.1:0-14222 GCA_964527825.1 uncultured Pirellulales bacterium | reverse complement strand
GTCAGAAGGTCATGCCGACGCTGAGAATATACTTCACATCGGTACCTCCTCGGCCGACCGCGGGCGTGGCGTCGTAGTTGAAGATCGTCTTGAAGCTGGCGAACATGGTCTTGGTCAGACCGGCCTGCAGATCAGCGGTGGTGGTCAGATAGTAATCGCCCATGTCGTCAAAGGCGGGATAGTACGCCAGGTTGTGGATGAGCTTGACGCTTTGGGCCAGTTGCCTGTCGAAGTTGTAGCCCGCTTGGAGAGACAGCTCGTTGTTGCTGACGGGGTTGTTGGTGAACTTCTCGTAGACCGATGCCACACCGACGTTCACGGAGAAGTTGGTTTTCGGCGACTCGATCCACTGATAGCCACCGCCGCCGCCGACCACGAACCGGCGCTCCAGTAGAGCGACGCTATCCTTTTCATAGCGGCTGTTGACGAAAGCGAACCATTTCTTCGAGATGAAGTAGTCGTATTGCGCCTGGGCGCGCCACCAGTCTTCCGTTGTGACTTTGGCGCCGGTGCCCGGGTCCTCTTGCCGGCCCTTGGCGTAGTCGAAACCGGCGGTGGTGCGGTCCTTTTTGCTGCGCCGCGCCACACTGATGCTGGCGTTGCCCGTCAAGGTGCTGGTGTTGCCGCTGGTGGCGGTGACGCCGGCCGAGATGCTTCCGGTCCACTTGGGTTCCGGCTTGGCCGGCGGGTTGATCGAGACCACATCGGCCAGTTGGAATGTCTGGGCGCGAAGCGTCTCGCCGGTCTCGATGCCGAATTGGCCCGGCTGACCGGCGACGATTCTCTGGTGAAGAACGACGCCATCTTTCAGGTGCACCTCCATCGCCGCGTTGCTGCTGAGGGTCTGGATGTCAGCCGCGTTCACGGTCACCTCACCGGCGGCGTCCGACTTGAGGACCAGCTTCCCATCGGTCAGTTGAACGATCGTGCCGGAAAGGCGATCCCCGTTGTTCAGGAAGACCTCGTCGGCCTCGGCCGAGGTGACGAACAGAAGAAAACAGATCAAGACTGCATACAATAGGTCGCGCATTTTGAAGTCTCCTTTCAAAGGGCGTTGTCATTGAAGATCAGGCACCTGTGCCGCTGGGAGTTCGTCCGCGGCATTTACGCTGTGCGTCCTTTCTTCGGGGCCGCGAGGCTGCCGTTCTTCACATGCACATCGCGCTGCGGGAAGGGTATGGTAATGCCGTTCTCGTCCAGAGCAACCTTGATTCGCGCAGTCAGGTCGAAGTAGGTGCCCCAGTAGTCGGCCACGTTGACCCACGGTCGTACGACGAAATTCACACTGCTATCAGCCAGCGCTGAGACGGCCACGACCGGTGCCGGATCAGGAAGAATCCGTTCATCAGTTGCCAGAACGCCTTCGATGACCTCTTTGGCCTTCTTGAGGTCGTCCTCATAGGAGACACCGATGACCATGTCCACGCGCCGCGTTCCGTTGATCGTGTAGTTGCTGATCGTGCCGCCCATGACCTGGGAGTTCGGAACGATAATCCGCACGTTGTCGGGCGAATTCAGGACGGTGGTGAAGATGCCGATCTCCTTGGCCGTGCCTTTGGCGCCGCCTGCTTCGACGAAGTCACCGACCCGGATCGGCTTGAAGATGAGCATCAGAACGCCCGCCGCGAAATTGGCCAGCGAGCCCTGCAAGGCCAAGCCGACCGCCAGGCCGGCAGCGGCCAAAACGGCGATCACTGACGCGGTTTGCACCCCCATTTTCGCCAGGGCCGCGATGATGACGAAGGTCAGCATGCCGACGTAGCAGAGGTCCTTGATAAAACGCACGAGCGTGTCGTCGAGCTTGGCCTTCGTCATCGCGGCGGCGGCAAGGTTCGACAGCAGTCTTGCCACCCAGCGCCCCACGAGAAAGATGAGTACCGCGCCCACGATCTTCAAACCATACTCGGCCAGGTAGGCGTAGATACGCGTCCAGACCTCCTGCACGGTGCTCATGTTGACTTTGGTTAGATCTACGGTCCCGCCGGAACTGGCGTTAGGGTCCGCTCCGGCCGCGGCGCGCGCAGCGGCGGCGCCGGCCTGCATCACAAGGAACAAGATTAGCCCCACCCTTCCGATAAGCGCTCTGTACGTTCTCATCGTCTGTCCTTTCACATCTATATTCCTTTTCTATGCGGCCATGCCTATCACGGCACATTGATACCGATTTCCAGTCTGCGGAGATCTGCCTACTGCGTTCAGTATGCGCTGGAATGACGGTTGAGCAACACGCACGCACATTCTACCTGGCGCCCAAGATGCGACTGATTCTTCCCCTTTTGTTAGGCCCGCAAGCTCCGGGACCAGCAGCGGGGATTATATTACCGCGTTTGGCGGCGACAGGTTCCCGAATTTTGGCCGTTTTTTCCGCGGAGGCCGATCCCCGTTCAACCGGCGGCGCCGAGTTGCTTTCTGCAAGCCGGGGCGAAGACGCCGCGGGAATGCGGTCCCGTAGTCTCCCGATGCCAGAGGGCTCGCCGGCTCCGTGCGACAACAATAGGGGTTTCTATTCTGCACGCGGGCTCTTATAATGTGCCGTCGTTTTTGAGAGCGTGTCGATGAGGCGTAGTGCCGAAAAACTGACAGATGCTGAGCTTCTCCAGAGCTATATGGACGGCGACGAGGCCGCTTTTCGCGAGATCGTCGACCGCTACAAGAACAGCCTGTTCGCATTTCTGAAGCAATTCCTCAATCGGACGGATCTCGTCGAAGACGTTTTCCAGGAGACATTCCTGCAGCTTTTCACCAGCCGAGAGAGCTTCGATCCGAGCCGGCCCCTGAGACCCTGGCTGTTCACGATTGCTGCGAACAAGGCCAAGGATGCTCTCCGTAAGGCCCAGCGAGCCAGTGCTGTGCCCATCGGGACGATCTCGGAGTCGCAGGAGATGTCGTTCGACGAGATGTTGGACTCCCTTAGCTCCGATAACACCATGCCCTACGACGAGTTAGCGCGGAACGAAACGGCCGCCCGGGTCAACGACGTCATGGCCCAGATGCCTGAGAGCCTGCGTGAGATACTGACAATGGCCTATTTCAGCAAATTTTCCTATAAACAAATGGCCGACATGCTCAGTATACCTATCGGGACTGTCAAAAGCAGACTGCATACAGCCGTAGCCCGATTCGCCAGAGATTGGAAAGCATCAGTTGGGAGTAAAGAGGTCAAATGACGCCGCTCAACAGTCAGCAGAAGCAACTGTTGTTTGACTACTCTCTGGGGCTCACATCCGAACACGAGAACGCCGAGGCGAGGCGCTTGCTCGCTTTCAGCCAGGAAGCCTCAGAGGTCTATCGAGCCGTGAGGTTGGCGCTCTCACCCCTCGACAGCCTTGAGCCGGAGGTCTGCCCCGACGATCTGGTCGATCGAACCATCAGTCGCCTGCAGGAAGAGGCTCAGCTTGCTTCCGGCCGGGATCGGTTGGAAGAATTGCTCACCGGTGCGGCCGCAGATGCGACTATTGTCAGAGTCCCTTTCTGGCGTAATTGGGGAGACATCGCGGCCGTGGCCGCCGTTGTGGTGCTGTTCGTCGGGGTCTTGCTTCCGACCTTAGGTTTTGCGCGGCAGAAGTACTTCCAGACCCGTTGCCAGTCGCAGCTCGCCGGCATCTACACCGGCTTGGCCGACTACGTCTCCGACCACGAGGGGCAGATGCCCAGCGTGGCGATGGCTCCGGGTGCACCCTGGTGGAAAGTGGGGTATCAGGGTGTGGAAAACCACTCCAACACGCGCCGCGCATGGCCGCTGGTCCAGCAGCGCTACGTACCGCTGAAGAGGTTTGTCTGTGCTGGCAGGAGGGAAAGCCGCAACCTACGTTTCGACACGGTCAAGATCGAGAATTACAACGACTTTCCGGGTCGGGCATACATCCACTTCAGCGTTCGTCTAGGGTGTCCCCAGTCTCCGGAGCTGGGTCTGACCCAGAGGAAGGTCATATTTGCCGACCTCAATCCGATCTCCGAGAGGCTGCCCGCGACCTACTCCGAGCCTTTCCGGTTGCGGATGGGCAGCGACCTGATGACCTCCAACAGCGCAAACCACAACCGCCGCGGGCAGAACGTGCTGTACTGCGATGGTTCGGTCGAGTTTCTACGAGAGCGTCACACCAGCCTCTCCGACGACGATTTCTACACGCTCGCCGAAATGTCCGACGGCTGCGAAGTCACCGGCTGCGAAGTCCCCTCCTGCGATACCGACGCCTTCCTCGTCCCGTAGACGCCTACCGGCACCACCGAACAGGCTGCTCGTCCGCGCGAGATGTGCAGGCCCGACTGTTGCTGCGCCCCGCTTGCCTCGATAAGCTGCGGTGGCGGCGGTGCATGGGGCAAGGTGGGTACGGCGCGAATGAATCTCAGCGTTTGGCAACAACTGCAGTTGACCTGAACAATCCCTATCCGCTATACTACTTGCGGCAACCCAGAGTCTGTACCATGTCATCTCCATCGGTTTCGCACGTTCCGCCCGCCGCAAGGCCCGGCGGTGACGGTAGGCCAAGGTTGGGGGGCGGAGGTCAGAACAATGACAGCGCCGAGACGCTCCCGGCTCCTGCGGACCATCCCTGTACTGTTTGCCACATGCCTGCCCACTTTCCCGGCCAGCGCCCAATACTCCGGCGGGCGTCGCGCGCGAGTTTTTTCGTCTTTCTTTGGGTTTCGTCAGTCATTCCGCCCCGAAGAATCGCATTGTACTACAGCAGGCCATGACGCAGGTGGTTTACGCCGGTCCCAGGCCGCTATCGGCGTGTATCCGCGTCCATCGGCGGTTTCAGAGATGTTGATGGGTTCGTTCGCCATTTTGGAGGATTGAGACCATGAGAACGCTACTTGTAACCTTGACGATGGGCCTGTTGGCCCTGCCGGTGAACGCCCAATACAGCGGCGGGACGGGGGAGCCGAACGATCCTTACCAAATCGCCACGGCCGCCGATCTGATCGCCCTCGGCGAGACGCCTGAGGATTATGACAAGCATTTTGTCCTCACCGCCGACATTGACCTTGACCCGAACCTTCCGGGACGTAAGATTTTCGATCGGGCCGTAATTGCCTCAAATGTCGACGATGCAGAGGACCGTTTTGAGGGAACCCCTTTCTCGGGAGTCTTCAATGGGAACAGTCATAGGCTCCTTCATATCACTATCAAGGGTGGTGGTTATCTGGGGCTATTTGGCCAGCTAGAAGCTGGGGCCGAGGTCACTGCCTTGGGCATAGTGGATGGGAAAATATCTGGTTCACACAATTATGTCGGAGGAATCGCTGGTAACAACTGGAACAGCAGTATCACAGCAAGCTACTGTGACTGTATAGTAACCGGAGATAGCCTTGTAGGTGGCCTTGTAGGCTCGAACTATTTTGGCAGAATCTCCAGGAGCTACAGCACCGGTAGGGTCATCGGAATGGGAGATCAAGTTGGTGGGCTCGCGGGAAGCAATTTGGGTAGTATCACTACGAGTTATAGCACAAATATGGTCACAGGAAGAGAAGGTGTTGGGGGATTAGTAGGCGGGCACGAGGACTTCTATGGAGGCATAATTTCCAACTGCTACAGTGTAGGAACGGTGGAAGGGAATAGGGCCGTGGGCGGCCTCGTGGGCCGCGGGGTCGGAGGTGTTCTGTATAGTGTCTGGGATATTGAGAGGTCGGGCCTATCACAAAGTAGTGGCGGTGTTGGTTTGACTACTATAGAAATGATGGACCCAAATCTACTCGCCTTAAATGGTTTTGCAGAAGATCCCAATTGGATACTCAACGCTGCCCTCGACTATCCAAGGTTGGCCTGGGAGGGTACTGAAGGACAAATCATTCCCGCAGCAGACATTAACTGGTTGGAGGGCCTGGGTACTGCGAAAGAACCTCATTGGATCGATACTGCCGATCAACTTATCCAGATTGGCAAAGCCGGCATTCTGTGGGGCAAACATTTCATTCTGAATGCAGACCTCGATCTAAGCCCTGAATTACCAGGGCGTCACATATTTGATCGTGCCGTAATCCATGAGTTTTGGGGCGTCTTTGACGGAAACGGTCATGTGATTTCAAATCTTACTGTCAGTGGGCATGAATACCTGGGACTCATTGGCCAATTAGAATTAGGGGCAGATGTCCATAACCTTGGGGTAATGGATGTGAATGTAACTGGTTCAGGGGATTACATCGGAGCCTTGGCAGGCTGCAATCTGGATGGCAGCATCCGCAACTGCTACTCTACGGGTTCGGTCACAGGAAAAGAGTCTGTAGGCGGTCTCCTGGGGAGCAATTACTACTATTGGGGTAGAATTGTCGAATGTCAAAGTTCATGTACGGTACAGGGAGACAATTACGTCGGTGGCCTCGTGGGAAAAAACAATGCAAGTGGCACAATCACCCGTTGCTCCACGATTTGCAGCGTCCAAGCCAATGAGGTGGGGGGAGGATTGGTCGGCATTAACTGTGGCTGGGATGGAATGGTCGCAACAATAAGTGACTGCTACAGTATCCTGGTAGGAAAGTGTCAAATTTCGGGACTGCTCGTAGGTCAGAACAGTAGAGAGACCTTTCCCGTTGGGGTTGGAGCCCCAAGTCTCATACGGAACTGCTATGCAGCGTGCGATGGGACAAGCAATGTAGATGCCTCTGGACTCGTGGGGGCCAATTGGTACGACGGGGAGGTCTTGAACTGTTTCTGGGATAGTGAAACCTGTGGTGTTGCGAATGACGCTAGTGGGGGTATGCCCAAGTCAACGGCTGAAATGCAAAACATAGAGACGTATCTAAATGCCGGTTGGGATTTCACGATGGAGCAAGAAAACGGCGTTTGCGACATTTGGCGAATGCCCGAAGAAGGTGGTTATCCGGTCATTGCCCCTGTGCGTCACCTGGAGGGCCAGGGCACAGAAGATGATCCTTACTTGGTCTCAGATGTTTGGGATCTGGCTGCCGTACAACGTAATCCGACATCGCATTACCGGTTGATAACTTCGATTGACCTGTCAAGTATTGACTGGGAAGCAGCGGTCATACCCTGGTTTTCGGGATCGTTTGATGGCAATGGTTACACCATTTCAAACCTTCATATTTCCAATGACGACTTAATGCACCGAACCCCAACTGGATCTTTTTACTCTGACTACCTGGGACTCTTTGGCCGTCTGGATTCCGGGGCCGAGGTAAGAAGCTTGGGCGTGATAGATGTCAACATAGTGGGTTGGAACTACATCGGTGGTCTAGCGGGTGCAAATAACGGCGATGTGATTGAATGCTACAGCACCGGCATGATCCGTGGTTACCGAGAGGTCGGTGGTCTTGCGGGTACGAACTATGGAAACATTATCTCAAGTTACTGCACGGGAGCGGTCCATGGAGAGGGGTGGGGTGCTGGAGGTTTGGTTGGTTACAATGAGGATGATGGCAACATCGCCATGTGTTACAGCACTGGCGTGGTCACCGGGAACGGAGCCGGAGGGCTCGTGTGTTCCGGAGGATTCGATAGCGTCCATGCGAGTTTCTGGGATATTGACACCAGTGGCCAAACCTCCAGTCGCGGCGGAATAGGTCTTAACACTGTCGAACTACAAACCGCCAGCACCTTCCTTGAAGCTGGCTGGGACTTCATGGGCGAGACGGCCAATGGCACGGAGGACGTCTGGTGGATTCTCGAAGGCCAAGACTATCCCCGTCTGTGGTGGGAAGCCGCCACAATGGATGATTCTCGATAGATGGTTGAAATGGAACACAGATCGTCAGGCACAATGACTTGATTCGACGGGTAATATACGGTAGAGTACAATAGTAGAAGCCATGGAAGTGCTTGTTCGGATAAAGCGTTTAGTCGTGTCGCGGCGGGTTCTCTTCACGGAGAAGGCGGAGATCGAGATGGTGGCCGACGCGCTCACGCCGGAATTGGTGTACGAGGCGATCCTCAATGCACCCACGATCTTCAAAGTATTGCGTTCTCGTGATCCGAAAGCAGGGAAGGCCGAGAGGCTCTATGTCATCAAGGGGCTGACCTTTGATGGGATGGATGTCTATACCAAAGGCAAGATACTGAAGCACGAGGGAGTAGAGGTTTTCTATGTCCTCATCTCATCGAAAAGAAGCACTGACATCTAAGGCGCTTCCTTGCGCGGAGTGCGGCGAAGTCCAGATGGCTCGCGTGGTGGAAAGCGCCCGCCTTGCGGATGGGTTGGTGGTCAAAAGACTCGCGCACTATAAGTGCCGCTCCTGCGGCTCGCGTTTCTTCGATGATGACGCCATGCACGCCATTCAGGCGGCGCGTGCACCTCGGCGCTCGTCGGCCGCGGCGCGCTGATCGATAGGCGGGGAACGCTGCGACCGCATCGCGATACGGCCGGCCGGCGCACCTTGTCAGTGGTTCAGGTTTTGCGTGCATATTTGCGCGTTGCGCTTGAGGCGGTCCGAGCCCAGGCGGTGGATTGGGGAACCGGCGAATTCCGCTTCAAAGGACTCCGGCGTCAACTCCAGGATTCTCTGCAAGTCCAGCCTCGCTCTGTCGGGATAGAACTTGAATCGCACGTTCACGCACGGCGGGGCGGCGTGACGGTAAGGGCACACCAAAACGCACTCATCGCAGCCGAAGAGCCGTTCGCCGATCCCGGTGGCCAAATCGGGTCCGATCGCGTCCTTGTGTTCTATCGTCAGGTAGCTGATGCACCTGTTTGCGTCGAACCAGCCGTCGGCGCGCAACGCGCCGGTGGGGCACGCGCGCAGACAGCGGTCGCACGTGACACATGTTCCCTCCGACGGCTCATCGGCATCGAGCTTGACGGTGCTGATGAGCTCGCCGAGAAGCACCTGGGGACCGAGCGTCGGGTGGATGAGCATGTGATTCCTACCGATGAATCCCAGGCCCGCGCGCACGGCCAAGGCCCTTTCCGCCAGCGGTGCTGAATCCACGCACACCTTGAACTGCGCCGTCCCATCGGTCCGCTCGCGGATGAAGGCGGCCAGCGCGTGCAGCAGAGGTCTCATGAAATCGTGATAGTCTTCGTAGCAGGCGTACTGCGCCACCCGGCCGAATGGCCCGGCGGGGGCTTCGTCCTGTGCGCGGCGGTCCGGCGGTTTGTAGTTCAGGACAACGACAACAACGGACTGCGCTCCGGGCAACAGTTCACGCGGATTGACGCGCTTCTCAACGTTGCGGCACATGTACTGCATCTGGCCGACGAAAGGCGAGTCGAGCCACGCCTGAAGATGCCCAATTTGTCCCGCGTCGATCGGCGAAGCATCGGTAATCCCCACGGCGTCGAACCCGAGTTCGAGCGCCTTGTCCTTAATCTCCTGTTCGAGAATCATACGGGCGATTATACTACCGCCCGGCTTGGATTCGAGCACGATGATACACGCGATAGGAAACGGAGATTCCTCATGGCGCGCAAAGACAGAACCAACACTGCGGCGCTTGTCATTTTCCTATCCTTCGTGGCGCTCGCGACCACGGTCCGGGCCGAGGCGGTCGTGATGTGGGATTTCACCGGAGGACTGCACGGCTGGATCGGCAATCAATTCGTGGACGACCTGCGCATCACGGCAGAGGGACTCAGTTTCGTCTCGACCGGGATCGATCCGTGGATCGAAGGGCCCGCGATCGATACGCCTGGCGCAGGACTCACGCGGGTCACTGTGACCATGAAGTCAACTGCTCATGCCAGCGGAGAGCTCTTCTACGGCCGACACTTCGAAGCCGCTCGCTCTGTCCGCTTCACCGTGCAGAACGACGGTCAATGGCATGATTACGCCCTGATGATCGTGGAGCCCTTGGAGTCGGGCGCGCGGCTGCGACTCGACCCGGCGGCCGGTCTCGGCCGGATCGTTGTCCGGTCCATTCGTGTCGAGTCACTCGCGCGCATCACCCCGCCCGCGCCGGAGAGACCGAAGAGGCCGGACATAGAGCCAGGGCAAGGCCTTGCGGTGACCTCGGGCGAGTTGACCCTGGAGCATTCACGCAGCACCTGGGGCAGCTTTGCGATCAGGGTTGGTGACAGAGAGATGGCTGCGGGCTACCAGGCCGAACGGATCGGCCTGCTGCTCAACAACACGCCAGAATGGCTGCATCTTGACGAAGTCCGTAGAGACGCAACATCTTGCGTCTCCACACCCGACGGCGCTATCCTGTGCAAAGCTCTTGCCACAGATAGTGAAGGCGGGCACTGGCAAATCACGCGGCGGTTCGCCGCCGGGACAACTGTCGGCACAATCCTCGTCGAGACACAATTCGCTGTGGATCGCAACCGCGAGGCTATCCATCTGCCCTGGCTGACGGTCTTCCCGGGCCTGGGGACCTTCGGGCCGCGCAAGACGCAGGGGCTGTTCGCAGGTCTGGAATATCTGGCCGGTGAGCCTAGCAGCAGCGAGGCGGATATCACGACGCCCGAGCGTGTCCGCCGCGTGCCCGATCCGGTCAAGGTCACGTTCCCGCTCATGGCGATAGCCCACGAGGGCTGCTATGTAGGGCTGATCTGGGAGCCGTCCGACGCGGTGGCGGCGGTCTTCGACTCACCGGACACGATCTACGAGTCGGACGCGCACGTGATGGCGCTGACGGCACCGGCGGTGGGGGTGCGGCGGTTCGAGAACGATCTGGCGGCGCACAGTCCGCTCAAGCTCGCGGTGCATCAGCCTGTCACGTCGCGCATTACTCTCATCGGCGGCGTCGGCGAGACGGTGGTTCCGGCCGTGCAACAATACGTCGGGCTCAAAGGGCTGCCCGATGTGCCAGACTTCGAGGGTGGACTGGACGCGGCCGTGACGCTGCTCGCTCACGGCTGGCTGGACTCGACCATCAACGAGAACGGCCTGTTCCGCCACGCCGTCTGGGGCAGCAGCTTCGGCCCGCAACCGGCGGCGGACGCGCCTATGTACATGGATTGGCTGGCCGGTCACACCGCCGATTCCAATCTGGCGCGAGAGTTGGGCAACGGGCGCGACTTGGCCCTGAGCAAGCTGCCCCCGGGACAGCCTTACCTCAGCACTGTTTCGCACGTGCGAAATCCTGCGGCTCCACTCGTCTTCGGCCGGGTCGAGGCGTATGTTAGAGCCAGAAGCGCCGAGGCCGCGAACCTGCTGAGGCAATTCGACGAAATGGGAGTCAAACGCTATCGTCCCGGCAAGGTGGACTATTCCAAGACGCATTTCGCCAAGCACGCCAACGGCCTCGCGGCGACCGATGTCGCGCGTGTCTTGGAGGCCGCCACTTTGACTGCCGATCCGCAGTTGGCCGAGCAGGCGCTGGCGCTGCTCGACAAGCAGACCGCACTCTATGCAGGCACCGTCCCCCGCGGCGCGCAAACGTGGGAGGTCCCGCTGCACACGCCCGACATTCTCGCCTCGGCCTATCTGGTCAAGGCGTACGCGCTGGGCTACCTTCTCTCGGGCAAACAGGAGCATCTCGAACAGGCCCGTTACTGGGCGTGGACGGGCGTGCCGTTCGTGTACCTCTACAATCCAACAGCCGGACAGATTGGGCCCTACGCGACCATTGCCGTGCTCGGCGCGACGAATTGGCAGGCCCCGGTCTGGTTCGGCCGGCCCGTGCAGTGGTGTGGCCTTGTGTACGCCTCTGCATTGCATGTGCTGGGTCGGTGCGATCCGGACGGACCTTGGTTGCAGATCGCCAAAGGAATCACCGCCACAGGTCTGCAGATGAGCTGGCCCGTGACCGACCCGAAGCGCCAGGGTCTGCTGCCGGACATCTTCGAGCTGCGACCCCAGTACCGCGACGGCCCGGCGATCAATCCCGGCACGGTGCAGGCCCACGTGCCGGAGCTGTTCGGAGAAGGCACGCTGTACGACGTCCGAAAGCTCGGCGGGCGCCGCCTCTTCATCCATGCCCCGGGCACGATCCGCGACGTTGAGGACCGCCCCGACTCGGCGGTGTTCGTCGTCGAGGGCCGGCGCGGCCGATCATGTCACGTGCTTGTCAGCGGTCTGGCAACGAGGCCATCGGCCCTGAGGATTCGACAGGCCGATGACGCCGGCGGATTCCGCGCCGCGACCGAGCCCCAGATGCAATTCGATCCCGAGCAGCGCCTTCTGATTATCACCGTGACAGGAACGTCCCAGATTGAGCTGCACGGTGACTGACGAACAGGTAGGCCGTTCCTACGCCGAGCGTTCAAGACCATGTGTCCGCATTTCGGGCGCGCCTGCTGCGAGGGACTGGCAGCACGAGGGTTGACTTGTCGCGGCCGCTTGGGTAAGGTACGCCGTTCACAGAAGGAAACACACGTGTGCCGAATCGATTGCGGCATGGCAGGGCCTTTCGGAATCGACGCCGAAAGGTCTTGTTCGTTTTCGCAGACATCCGGCACGGACAAGCACAGGGCACATGACAGAGAACAGCCAACTGGACATGAACGGCGCCGGCGGCGTGGCCGGGGCGGGCGGGATGCGCGAGCTGCTGGCCATTGCGCTGCCGATGGTTGTCTCGCATGCCTGCGAGACGGTCATGACGTTTACCGACAAGCTGTTCCTGTCGCGACTCGGGCCGGAACAGATGAACGCCGCCATGGCGGGAGGACTGACCACCTTCGTGGTGATGACGTTCTTCCTGGGGCTGACGGGCTATTCGACGGCGCTGGTGGCCCAATACCTCGGTGCCAGCCGCAAGGATCGCTGCGCGACCGCGACCACACAGGCAACGCTGGTTGCCCTGACGGCCTACCCGCTGATCCTGTTGGCTCGTCCACTCGTTCACTTGACGTTCGAGAAGACGGGCATCTCCGCGGCGCAACTGGCCCCGCAGATCGCGTACTTCGACATCTTGATCTATGCGACGCTGATCGGCCTGTTCCGCAATTGCCTCAGCAGTTTCTTCTCCGGCATCGGGCGAACACGAATCGTCATGGTCGCTGCCCTCACGGCGATGGTTGTCAACGTTGGGATGAACTACATCCTGATCTTCGGCAGGTTCGGCTTTCCCGCCTGGGGCATCCGCGGCGCCGCGTGCGGCACCATCGTCGGGGGGCTTTGCGGGTTTGGCGTGCTGCTGGCGGCCTATCTCGGCCCTGAGATTCGCCGAACGTACCAGGTGGGGCGCTCGCTGCGATTCGACCGAGAGGCGATGGCCACGTTGCTGCGTTTCGGCTATCCGGCCGGCGTAGAGATGTTCCTGAACGTTGTGGCGTTCACGGCGATGATCCTCGCGTTCCATGCCCATGACCCGGCCACGGCCACCGCCGCGACGATCGTGTTCAACTGGGACATGGTTTCGTTCGTTCCGTTGATCGGTATCCAGATCGGCGTTATGAGCCTCGTGGGGCGCTACATGGGGGCCGGCGATCCCGACACCGCGCATCGCTCCGCCATGTCGGGGCTCAAAAGCGGATGGCTCTACTCCATTGTCATCCTCATCCTCTTCGTGGGTTTGCCCGGGCGGCTCGTCGCCATATTCCGTCCGGAGCAGGCCGATCCGGTCTTTCAACAGGCGGCGCCGCTGGCCGTGCGGATGATTCGCATTGCCTCAGTCTATGTGCTGCTCGAAGCGGTGGTCGTGGTCTTCAGTGGGGCCCTGCGCGCCGCCGGCGATACGTTCTGGGCTATGTGCGTCTCGGTCGTGGTCCACTGGCTGATGCTGGGCATCCTGCTCGTTATGCTCTACGCGCTGGGCCTGTCTCCGATAGCAGCATGGGTGGCGGTCGTTATCGCCTTTATGGCGTTCTGCGGGATCTTCTACTGGCGCTACCGGGGGGGCAAATGGCGAACGATCCGCATGGTCCACACCCCGGCCGAGCTACTCGCGACCGACCACAGCCTCGACTTCCACGAACCCCCGGACCTATAGGGCCGACACTGTCTCGCGCGTGGGTTAGTGACCCACCCTACGTCTTGCTGATCTCGTAGACGACGGTGCCGCCGTCGGTGTATTGGCAGACGTCGGGGCACTGGATGTAGGCCTTGGTCTTGTCGTCCTTGCCGTCGAGGCCCCAGTCGGCGGGCTCGGAGATGCGCAGGGCGTTGTACCAGGGCATCAGGGAGGCCAGGCCGTGCATGCAGACGGGAACATCGCTGACCAACTGATAGCAGGCCTTGAGCGTGAAGGAGTCACCGACGCTATGCACGGGGCAATGCCCTTTGACTTCTTTGACCGTCACGACCAGATCCATATCCGCAAGCTCCTTCTCTCGCGTCGGCAGGCAAGCAGTCCGCGACGCGCATAGGTCTTATTGGTCCTATGTGACCCATGCCGCCTTTCGAGGATGACAGCAGCACATACTCGGGTTATCATAACCGAGTTC
>CAZGRF010000045.1:0-14248 GCA_964527825.1 uncultured Pirellulales bacterium | reverse complement strand
GACTGTGTACAGCCACCACCTGGTTTTGCCTTGCCGTTTCGACCGCGGTTGTCGCTCGAAGTAAAGCGTCATTTCCAGGCCCTCCTCGGTCACAACTCGAAACCAGTGCTTGCGCAGATACATCTCGGAGCTGCCGCTCCGACACGGGCCGTCCTCCTTCCAGACTTCAAGCACCTCGGCGATCGTATACTCCCTGTCTCGCCATACGAACTGACGCGGCAGTCCCGGCTCGCCTCGGGTCATACCCACCGAGTCGAACGTGCCCGCAACCGGCGTGATCGGCTCGCTGACGAATTGCTCTGTCTTCATGGTCCTGCCGCTCCGCCGAGATCGCGCATGATCTGCACCGCACAGGACGTGCCAATGCGCTCCGCTCCGGCCTCCAGCATCGCGATGGCCTGTTGGGCGGTGCGAATACCGCCGGCCGCTTTGATCTTGCAGTGCCGTGCGGTCTCCCTCATGAGCCTCACGTCTTCAACGGTCGCCCCGCCGGCCGGGTGAAAGCCCGTGCTCGTCTTGATGAAATCCACGCCGACCTGTTCGGCGACCCGACAGGCAAAGATCTTCTGCTCGGTCGCTAAGGCTGCCGATTCGATGATGACTTTCAGCAGTACAGGTGGTCTCATAGACCGGCACGCCTCCCGCACGGCCTGCAACTGACGCAACAAGTACCGATCGTCCCTCTCGATGATGGCCGCCAGATCGGCCACCATATCGATCTCGTCAGCGCCGGCGTAGATGAGGTCCCTTGCCTCGGCTACCTTGGCCTTCGTCGTGTCCGCGCCGAGTGGAAAACTCACCACCGCCGCGACTTTCACGCTGCTGGCCTGCAGTCTGTCGGCCGCCAGTGACACCCAGCGCCCGCCAATGCAAACGGCGTGAAAGCCATAGCTGCGGGCCTCCTCGCACAGACGCAGAACCTGCTCGCGCGTGGCCTCGGCCTTCAAGAGCGTATGATCGATGCGTCTTGCGATATCGCTCCCGGCCATCGCCGATTCAGAAGTCATGAGTGAAAGCCTCACGGCCCGGGGTATTGCAGTGTTCTCTCTTCGCGACCATGACAGGCAATCCCCTTCAGAACAGCGGCATCTCTTTAAGTGTCTTGTGCACCTCCCGCCGGACTCGGCGTGCAATCTTGACCGCCTGACGGGCTTCGCTCAGTGAGATCGGATCGTAATCGCCCGGATATCGGGTGACAGTAGCGTACTCGGTGAGTCGGTCTTGCTCCTCGTCATTGAGGAGGGAGCGAAGCCGAGGCGGCAGGAGAATCACCAGTTCCGCTAGGTCATGTGTCTTCCGAAATGCCGTTCCCTGCGCAACCAGCAGGGCCTTGAGGCACTTCTCTGCGCACTGCTGTGCATGAAAGCAGACTGTGTCGGTGGGACCATTCTTCATCTTGAGTAGATACGCAGCCGATTTCAGGTCATTGTCGGCCTTGGACATCCACTCCTGGGCCACAGCCATGACCTCTTCATTCTCGGGCATACAAGGTTCGTCCTTCGCGCACGGCCGGGTATTCGACCGTGCCTACGGTGTCTTTGCGCCATCGGAATTCTTCGGTCTTGCTGACGATGATGTCTTTGGGGACACGGACGTCTCGCAGCGCAGACCTGATTTCGAGCTGCTTGGCCCTTTTCGAGCCTTTCACAGACATCACAACCAGCAAATCCACATCGCTATCCGCGCCCGCTTGGCCGCGTGCATACGAGCCAAAAAGTATGATCTTGTCCGGGTCAAATCCTGCTACGATCCGGCTGACCATCTCCTGGATTTGCTCTCTTGCCGAGTTTCGCACTCTGACCATAACGTATCCTTGCTGTCGTGAAGCCGCAGAAGAACCGCGTCAATCAGCCACTTCTCTCTGCCATCTCTAGGATACACGGGGGACGAGGCATTGGCAAGGCAAAGAAAGAAAGTGGGCGCCACAGGTTTGCATGGCGCGTCGGACACGAATCGCACACTCTTTGCACTCCGTCTCGGAGCGAGCGCCAACGGGGAAGGTGTTCTCGGAATCCCCACCAACGCGGAATCACCGAAGCGACTTGATCATCTCGTGTCTCAGTTCCTTCCCCACGCGTCCCCCTGCAATTCGTCCGAGAGAGGTGCGCGCCTGTATGCCAAGCAGACGGACCCGCAACTTGAGGAACGGTCTGAGGTGCTCGCGCATGTGCGTGATCCAGGAGTCAAAGGGCAGGTAGTACTGGGCTCGTTCTCCATGTGCCAGGCGAATAGGAAGACGGCTGGAGAACCCATCGTCGCACGTTGTCTGAAGGAGAAGTCGCTTTCGGAGCAGCCCGACCCTCCATTCAATTGCAGTCATCTCGACGTCACGAAATCCGGCATTGACGAACTCGATGTGAAGTACTTCACGCGGCAATTGAGGCGCGCCAGTCCATACGGTGAGACGATGATCAGCCGCGAGGCGAAGCCGTATCGCTGTCTGCCGGAATGCGAGACAAAGGGCAGTCACAACAGCGGCTATCGATCCCAATGCCGCGAGCCAAGGTGCGAATGAATTCACGAACTTCCAGGTTTCTATTGTGTTTGGATCGATCACCATGCCCAGAGTGTAGCAACTATCCCCACGGAATTCAAACGCTGCGCTAGGTGTTCTAGGACGACGAGCGAACAGCGCGGTTTGATTACGGCGCGTGGTAACAGTCTCCGGGAATCACGTCGGTCTTGATTCCTCACACGCTTGTCTCACCCGTGTCTATTCGGTGGACGACGGGTTCCTTCGGCGGTGTATCGCGCTCCGAAAGACTCTATCGCCTCCTGGACACTGGAAAAGAGGGCGGTGGCGGTCTGGGTGACGAAAACGGAGGGGTTCTGCCGGGCGGCCCAGATCACGTAGACCTCTTTCGCCGCCTCGTGGGCGTGCTGGAGCTCGCGTTCGACCCCACTGGAGATGGCGGCGCGTCCGTCCGGCAGGGCGGGGATGAAGCTGACAATCATGTCCGCCTGGTCGATGAGCAGGAAATCACGGGCGTAGATCTGGTTGTTGATATCCCGCTCGATCTGTTGCACCTCGTCAACGTTCAGCCGCGTCTTGCGGCCGGACGCGGTGACCTCCAGGGTGCTCAGGCCCGCTTCCCGGGCCCGCTCGGCTTCCATCGGCAGGTGGGCTTCTTCCAGGTCGCCGGGATCAAAGCAGACGAACAGCCCCTTCATCGCAGAGCGGAACTCGTGGATTTCTCGAATGACGGTTTCCAGCCGGGCCACCGCGGTCATCGGGAAACTGAGGTAGGCCTTCTTGGTCTTTTGCTCGAACGCGAGGCGGTAGAGCGTCTGCGTGGTGTCCTCTTCGCCGCCCCGGGCCAGGCAATAGAACGGTATCGTGTCGTTGATGCCCCGGCAGAGCATCTCCGTGCCGATGATTTCCTCTTCCCGCCAGACGATCAGGTCCTTGAGGCTGTGCTCGATAGCGTGTTGCTCCAGGAGCCGCTGGTGGATCGTCGTGACGCCGTCGATGAGGCAGACGTACATGTCGGCGTTGAGCTGACGCATCTGGTCGAAATCGACGGCCGGAAACAGCCCGTGACGCCATCGGAAGGTTGCGTGCGTGTTGACGATGAGATTCGGCGCCTGGCGGGCCTTGGCGATGATGTCCTTGAAGACGCTGCGCCGCAGCAGGTGCAATCGTTTGAGGGAGATATCGAGAATCTTGCCCGGCGGGATGTCCGGCGCCTCAGCGTACATCATGTCGCCGACATTGCACAGCAGAACGTCCTTCCCATTCTGCCGGGCGAGCCGACAGACCTCTTCAAGATAGCTCTTCTTGTCGAGGCCGACCATTGCTGTGACGACGATTATCATGCTGTTTCGCCGGGTGCGCTCGGTTCATTGCCCTGGCAAAGAGGCATCCATCCCTCTTCAAGAGGCTCATAAGTTCTGCAGCCGCTGCTGTCCGTCGTAGTCTCTGAGGGCCTCGATTAACTCGCCCAGCTCGCCACCCATGATTCTGTCCAGGCTGTAGAGCGACAGATTGATCCTGTGGTCGGTAACGCGGTTCTGGGGGAAGTTGTACGTCCTGATTTTCTGGGAGCGGTCTCCCGAGCCGATCATCGTCCGGCGTTGGGAGTCCCGCTCGGCGCGGCGTTTGCTCTCTTCGAGCTCGTAGAGTCGGCTGCGCAGGAGCCGCCAGGCTTTGGCGCGGTTTTTGTGCTGGCTCTTCTCGTCCTGTATGCTGACGGTAATACCGGTGGGCACGTGTTCGAGGCGAATGGCGCTGCTGACTTTATTGACGTTCTGGCCGCCGGGGCCGCCGGCTCTGCAGACGTGTTCCACCACGTCGTCGGGGTTGATTTCGATGTCCACTTCCTCCGGCTCAGGCAGGACCGCCACCGTCGCGGCCGAGGTGTGAATCCGGCCCTGGGACTCCGTGACGGGGACCCGCTGAACGCGGTGGCCTCCGCCCTCGTACCCAAGCTGGGTCCAGACGCCATCGCCCTTGACGCTGAAGATGACCTCTCGAAACCCACCCATCTCCGAGGGGCTGAAGTCGAGTTGTTCCACCTTCCAACGTTGGCTTTCGGCGTAGCGAACGTACATGTCGTAGAGGTCCCTGGCGAACAGAGCGGCTTCCTCACCCCCGGTGCCGGCGCGGATTTCCATGATGACCGAGTCAACGTGCATGTCGTCGGCCATGACCAGCGTGTTCTGCATTTCCTCCAGCAACCGATCACGCTTGGCGGTAAGCTGCTCGATTTCCTCCTCGGCGAGTGCCTTCAGGTCCGCCTCGGCCGTCGCGTCGCTCAACATCTGTTCCGTCTCTCGGATGCCCGCGGCCGCCTTCTTGTACTCGCGATACTTGGACACCATCGACCGGAGCTTGCCTTGCTCCTTGGACAAGGCGACGAGCCGCGCCGGGTCTTTGGCCACGGCGGGGTCGGAGATCTGCCCCTCGATCTCGGCGTATCGTGCGTCGATCTTGTCGAGCTTTGTCAGGACGCTATTCTGTATTGAGCCCATAGGTTCCGCAGTCTACGGCGTGGTCTGAACCGAAACCGGCGCAGTTTGTGCGCCGGCCCGGCGCATTGGGATAACAAAAAGCCCCTGTCCCGACATTGCGGGAGCAGGAGCTTGTTCGCAATGGCCTGCGCAGCTACTGCTGCGGCTCTTTCTTGGTCTTCTTGATGTACGAGGTTCCGTACTTCTTCTGGAATCGCTCGATCCGTCCGGCCGTATCGACGAACTTCTGCTTGCCCGTATAGAACGGATGGCACATCGAGCAGATTTCCGCATGGATCTCTTTGGAGGTGCTCCGCGTCTCGAATGTGCTGCCACAGCCGCAGCGAACGACCACCTTGTGGTACTCTGGATGGATATCTTTCTTCATGACTTTGACTCCCGAACATGCCCGAAACACAACATTATATTGGCCCAGGCGTATCTTTCAATAGCAATTTTCGAGTTCTGGACGGATGATCCGGAACGGCTTGCCTGCAGAATGGCCGATAGTTAAAATACGCTGCTGAACAAGCCCAAGAGGTATACAGATATGGGAGTGTATGAAATGGCTACGGGTCAGAGAGAAAGCGGAGCGATCCGCAAAGGGAAAACACGTTTTTCGTCCGCATTGGCGGTTTCGCTGGCTTGCTTGGCGCTCTTGATGCTCCAGTCGGGTTGCCAGGAGCAGACCAGGGGCACGAAGGCGCCTGGAACGCAGACAACATCCGACGAAGCCGTCGAGATCTCGAAGACAGGCCAGCCACAGCAGGCCGCGGTCGGTCAGTCAAGCAGCCCCGCCCCCGCCGAAGATGGACCGGTGATAACAGTGGAAAACGCCGTTTACGACTTCGGCGAGATCGGCCCCGGGACGGCCCATGCCGGCAAGTTCAAGTTCACCAACACGGGGACGGCCCCGTTGATTATCACGCAGGTCAGAAGCTGCTGTGGCGTCGTCACCCGGGGGGTCAAGAGCGGCCAGGAGTACGCCCCGGGCCAGAGTGGCGTGCTGGAGCTTGACTATCAAGCGTCCACGCTGCCCGGCGATGTGAAGCGTAATCTCCACATCTACTCGAACGATCCTCAGCAGAGCGTCCTTGCGCTAACCATCCAGGCCAAGATTGTGCGCCGTGTGGGCTACGAGCCGACGAGCTTGAAGCTATTTCTGAAGAAGGACAACGCCGGCGCCAAGGATATTACGCTCACCAGTCTGGATGGCAAGCCGTTCTCGGTTACGGGCTTCAGGGCCACAGCCGGTTCCGTGACCGTCGATTTCGACCCGGCCGTTCAGGCGACCAAGTTCGTCCTCAAGCCCAAAGTGGACATGGAGAAGCTTGAGGGAAACCTAAGGGGTCAAATCAGGATCACCGTGACCCATCCGGAATGCAAAGAGATAACCATGCTCTACGACGTCCTGCCCGAATTCACGGTGAGTCCGCCGCAGATCATGCTGTTCAACCTCAAGCCCGGCCAAACCGTGAGGCGTGAGATTTGGGTGCTGGGCAACTACGAAGAAGATTTCGAGATAGAGTCGGTTTCGTCGCAGAAGGGCCTGATAAAGCTGGTCGAAAGCAAGAAAGTGAAAGGTACGCGGCCGGTGATGATGGGATCGGCCGTTGCGGACTCGGACGAGCAGAACAAGCGAATCGTAACGCGCTACCAACTGCAAATCGATGTCACTCCGCCGCCGGCCGAGAGCAGCAGGGTGGTGCTTTCGGATATCCTCGAGGTCAAGATCAAAGGCGGCGATACGGTACCTGTCCAATGCCGAGGGTTCTATTCGGGGAATTGATCTGTCGTGCTGACCCAGAGGAATGCCATTGGAAGCCACGGCAGGTCTTCACGCCGGGGTATGGGCATAAGATGCTTCTGGGTAAGCATTTGCGTCTTGGCTGGCGGCCTTTCCTGCCCGTCTGAAATGGCGACTGGATCTCCGGCTCATCCGGCCGCAAGCGCCGATAGCGTCGTCCTGTTCTTCTCCGGCAGCACGCTTGGCTCGCTCAAACCGTGCGGCTGTTCCGGCGGTCAGCTCGGGGGACTGGAGAAGCGCCCCGCGATCTTCAACGAGGTGCCGGCCGCCCGGAGGCTGGTTCTGGACACAGGAGCGATGGTCCAGAGCGATGGCGAGCAAGACCTCATCAAGTTCCGCATCCTCTTCGAGGCATTTCGCCTGCTCGACTACGATGCCGTGAACCTGACGCGGCAAGATGTTGAGATGGCCGAGACTCTGGGGCTGGTTGCGAGTCAGGAGCATCCGTTTGCGGTCGTCAGTTGCGAGAGTGGCGCGCTCGGCGCGGTGCGGCCTCGCAGCTTCACCAAGAAATGCGTGGCGCGCGGGCGGGAAATCAGCGTCACAGTGGCGGCCTTCGACGCCCAGGCCGACCTTGCGGAGCAGGCGGCAGAGTTTTTCGAGTCGGCCGCACGCGGTCAGCAGCTCAACGTCCTGATCCTTCAGAATTGCGATGCCGACTCCGTGGCAGCCTGGGCTGGGACGTGCGGCGCCGACTGTATCATCTGCCCCTCCACGTCCGATGAGCCTCAACTGCTCAGTGAGCCGGGTGAAGGGCCTTTGATCTTCACGGTCGGCCGCTTCGGACGGCACATCTGTCGCGTCGAGGTCGATCTTTCCGGACCAGGCGGGCCGGCACTGCGTTTTGCGGACATCCCCGTCGCGGAGGACCTGCCCCGGGACGGGGCATTGGTGCGGCTGTACGAGCAGTACCAGCGGCTGGTCAGAGACAGCGGCTTGCTCGAGAAGTACCCGCGCGTCCCTCTGCCGGACCGGCTGCGGTACGCCGGGTCCAAGAGCTGTGAATTCTGCCACCTCTACGAGACTGCCATGTGGAGCGTCAACCCCCATGCCGATGCGTTCGCCACGCTCGTGGAGGTCGGTTCGGATCGCGACCCGGAGTGTGTGGTCTGCCACGTCGTCGGTATGGATCGAGAGAGCGGCTTCATCACGGAAGAACGGACGCCCGGCCTCAAAAATGTCGGCTGCGAGACCTGCCACGGGCCCGGCTCGCAACACAACGCCTCCCAGGGGTTGACGCCGACCACCGAGCCGAAGACGGCCTGTCTGGACTGCCACACTCCTGAGCACAGCAGCGGTTATGCCGGTCATGAGGAGGAGTTCCGGGAAAAAATCATGCATTGGTGGGAACCGTAGGCCGCCCGCTGTGTCAAACCACTGAAGAAGGGTCCCCGAAATGCCGGTGATCTCGGCGTTTGCGGTCCCGGAAGGTGGAGTGGCTTATGGTCAATACACTGCGCATAGCGAGCATCGCGGCGGTCATCCTGGCGGGCCTGGTTTTGGCGTCCGTCATGGGATTCGTCTCGCTGAAGGTCTTCGGCACGCGCAACGACGAGGAGCTTAGTCGTATCCTCAGCGCCCCCAGCGTGGTCGACAAGTTCCAGGAAAGCCAGGGAGACAAAGCGCGCAGCAGGCAGGACGCGATATCGCCGCTCGTCCAGGCGGCGGAGACGTTCGCCGGGATCATCAATCCGGCGCCGGACCCCGTGGGGCCGACTCAACCAAGGCCGGGCCCGAAGGGCCCGCCGCGTCCCAATCCGCCTGACGGGATTTCCGCCAAGTTTGACTTGTTGGGGACGAGCTACTCGCCCGCCAGTCCGGAGGACTGCTTCGCCTACATTCGCCTCCAGGACCGCAAGACCTATCGATGGGTCCGAAAAGGCGACGAGATCGGCCACCTGCTGGTCAAAGAGATCAGACGCGACTCGATTATCTGCTGGGACGGCCAGAGCGACGTTCCCATGCCGGTTCCGGAACGCCTGGACACGTCCAGCATGCTTGAGGGGCCAGTCGGCTCGGCCGTTGCAAGCCCAGGCGGGATCCTCCCTTCGGCTGCCGATCGAATTACGGGCCCGTCGCGGCCTCGTCCGTCTCTTGCTCCGCGCCCTCTCGACGGCACGGTTGAAGTAGCGCCGCCAATGACTGAAGAAGAACGAGCGGCGCGTGAGGAGCTGGTCGAGAAGCTCAAACAGAGCGGCGTAGGGACTGAGGAAAGAGAAGCTCTGATGAACAAGTTGAGGGAGGAGCTCCTTTCGTCTCGCGTCAGCCCTGAGGAAGCGGAGAAAGTCGAAGATCTGGGCAGAGAATTGGACGACTCCAGGAACGTCTCGCCGATCCAAGGGCGAACGGGCAGCAGAAGAAGACTGGGTTCCCTTCGCTGAGTCCCATCCGCCCTGCGGATTTCCCCGGATTCGTTCCGGGTGCAAGCCCTTTCCTATCATCTGCCGATGCGACTATTCACAAGTGCTCTATCACGGTCTCGTGCTGTCTCCTTGATGAGATTATAGGCCCCTTTCTGCGGATCGAGCGCGTTGACCTGCAAGAGACTGCGTGCCTTGCGGACGAAGTTGTGGCGTTGGCCCGTCGCCACTACTGAAAGGGCGGTTTTTTGTGGTCGGCGCGGGAACTTCCGTTCTTCCTGTATGTCTCACTAAGTAGATGACCCGGCTTGCCTTGGCCCCATCGCGGGCGGCACGGGGTCTCGCTGTATATCCGGACCAGCCGGGATATCGGTGGGTCTGGTTAGTTCGACGACTGAGACGCTGTCGTTTTCGAAGTAGTCCGCAGAAGGGTGACTTAGATACGGAGTAGTGAGCGATGACGGGATGGAATTCTCCCCCCCAGAGGCAGTTTCAGACGATCGCTGTTGTTGTCCTGAGCCTCGGCATGCTGTGCAGTGGGCCCCTCCTGGCCCTCGACTTCGACGCTCTTTCCGGTACGGCCAAGGCCAAAGTCGTGCCCTTGACCTATCTGACGCAGGAGCAGGGCCGTCAGTTTCTCGCTCGGCTCAGGCTGGGGACCGCTTCGCCCCTGCCGGGCACCAATGCGCTTTTGGTGACCGCCGAGCCGGAGGAGCTTCGCAAGGCCGTCGCCGTGTTAGCGGTCGTGGACACTGCGGACCAATACGACATCAAAGTGCTTGATGCAGCCGCCGCACCGACAATTCTGCCTTCCAACGAGCAGATTGAAGCGGCCGTAGGCAATATCTGTATCGGGACTTTCGCCCAGCCGCCGCGAGAGGCAGGCAAGCCTAAAGCGCTTGTCGACCGACACAACGGTGAAGTTGTGGCCATTGCGCCCATCTTCCAGCTCCAGGACATCATGCTTGCCGTCGAGTTCGGACCCGAGGTCCTGAAACGGCGCAACGCGACCTCCGAGCGACCGGCCGGCGGCACGCCCCTGCCGACGGTAGGGACCAATGCGATGCTGGGGTCCAGTTTCGGCTCCCAGTCGCCGGATGCCGCCAATGACGCGCCGGCGTTGCCGAACGCCGCATGGCGACAGGCAATGCAAAAGAGACTTCAGGAGGTCCGGCTGCGGTCCACCGAGACGCAGGCACGGTCCGAACAGATACCCGATTCCCCGACGTTGGCCCCTCGTTCGTTTGAGGCGGACGGGGCGGTCCTTGCGGAGAGGGCGTCTGCGACCCAGGCTGATTCCAGCCTCCCTGCATCATTGGCACCGGCGGGATTCCAGGAGCCCAACGAGGGGTTATCGGAGACGATTGAGCTTGAATCTCTGGCGCCGGTCATCGAAGACGCCGCGATGCTCCAGCCGGGACAAGTGGTCCCTGCTGACGCCAACGAGCCGATGCCGAGCGAGGCCATGTCGGCCCTTGATGCGAACAGACCGGCACGGCCAGGTGCGGTCATCCCGCCCGTGCCCAATGTCGCCTCTTATGAGCCGGATTTGCTCCTCGACGGCGACCGCGTCGTAGACTTGAGCCTGCCGGAGACGCTTCCCGTCATCCAGTTGTTGGACCTGGTCGGGAAGTATATGAATCTGACCTACCTCTACGATCCGACCCAGATCACCGGCGAGGTGACACTCAAACTGAATGGGACTCTCCAAGGGTCCATGAGAGTCAAGGACTTGTACCTGCTGCTGGAGTCGGTGCTGAAGTTCAAGAACCTGGCCATGACGAGGCACAAGGATAACGTCGTTACGATTGTGCCGGTGGCCAACGCGCTTGAGGTCGATCCGCAGTTGGTGGGGCCGGGCGAACCGGAGGTGCAGGCCGGCGATGTGGTCGTCACGCGCGTTTTCGAGCTGCGCTACATAGACACGGCCAGCGCCAAGAACCTGCTCGACGGCATGAAGCTCTCTGTCGACGTCACACCTATTGCTGAAAGCCACACGTTGATCGTGACGGCCTACGCCTATCGCATGAATCGGATCGCACAGTTGCTGCAAATGGTCGATAAGCCGGGCGAGCCCAGGAGATTCAAGTATCGACAGTTGAAGTACACCATGGCAAGGACCCTGGCCGAGAAGGTCAAAGGCTTGGCCGAGCAGCTTGAGAGTGTTTCCGTGACGGTCGCGGCTCCGGCGCCTGAGACAACCACTCCACAGCTTCCGGGCGAAAGCGCCGCACAATATCAGCAGCGGCTGGCTCGCCTCCGAGCGCTCCAAACAACGCGGCAGCGCACCCAAGCCGCTCAGGCCGCTCGAACGCCCGAGGAAGCGGCCCGACCGGGTGTCTATCTCGATGCGGACGAAAGGACCAATCGAATCCTGATGATCGGTATTGAGGAACAACTGACCGTGGTGGACGATCTGGTCAACGCTCTCGATGTCGAGCAGCAGGATCTCCGCACGCTGAAGCTCTACCGTATGAAGTTTGTCGATGCGGAGGAGGTCAGTAAGAAACTGGCAGAATTGGGAATCATCAACAGGACTCCGGAGACGGCCGGTTCGTCGCGGATCACCCCGACCGGGACTCCGGGAGCCATAAGTCCGGCTGCGGCCGCTGCTCAGGCTAGGGCCGCCGCGGCTGCCGCTGCCGCAGGGATATCCACGACCGAGGCGACCGAGGAAGGACCCGTGGAGCAACCGCAGGTGGTGGTCATCGAGTCCACCAATTCGCTGCTCGTCAACGCCACGGCCGAGCAACATGCTCAGATCGAAACCATCGTCGGCTATGTTGACAGCGAAATGCTCGAAACCGAAATCCCCTACAAGATCTACCCGCTCGAGAACTCGTCCCCGGAGGGTCTGGCCGCGGTGCTGGAGAGTCTCATTCAGGAGACGACCGAGAACCGAGACCAGGAGGGCAAGATACAGACAACCGTCATCAGGAGGCAGGAGGAAATCAAGATCGTTCCCGATCCGAACACGTATTCGCTGATCGTCTACGCCAGCAAGAAGAACCAGGAATGGATTTCCAACCTGGTCAAGCAGCTTGACAAGCGGCGGCCCCAGGTCCTGATCGACGTGACGCTCGTTGAGATCACCAAGACCGATCAGTTCAACCATGATCTCAGCGCGATTCAGGGCTGGCCGACGCTTCAGAGCACTTCCGATGTCAGTGATTTCGAGCTACAGCCTAACTCGATCGGAAAGTTCGTGGAAACAGCCAGTGGAGCCTTCACCGCGTTCTATGGCGACCGGCACATCCAGGCCCTTCTCACGGCCGTTAGGTCGAAGAACTACGGGCGTGTGCTGGCCAAGCCGAAGATTCTGGTCAATGACAACCAGCCGGGCATCATCAAGACGACCGACACCACGTATGTCGAGACGACATCATCGATCCCCTTCAGATCGGGAACGGCGGGCGACCAGACAGATCTGATTACCACGGCAACTGACTACACGCCGTACGAAGCCGGGCTCGAACTGAATATTACGCCGCACATCAGTGAGGGCGACCTGCTTCGCTTGGACGTTTCGCTGGTCCGATCCGACTTCAAACCGACCGGTGACACGAAAAAACCGCCGGACCAGACAGCCAGCGAGATTAACACCGCGGTGACGGTCCCCGACGGCAGCACGATCATCCTTGGTGGTTTGATTCGGCTGAACCAGAACAAGGGTGGCAAGAAGGTGCCGCTGTTGGGTGATCTGCCGCTGCTCGGCGGGTTGTTCCGAAGCACGAACAACACGGATAACCAGAGCAAATTATACGTCTTCGTCAAGGCCGAGGTGATCCGACCCGATCAAGGTCTTGCCCACGGTCGAGACGAACTGGAAAGACTCTCGGAGCGCAACCGAGTGGCCTTTGAGAAGCATGAGACGACCTTCCAGCGCTATCAGAACTGGCCGGGCATCAAGCCGAAGCCGGTCGATCCGCCCAAGGTCCTCGATGCCCAGTAATCGCAATGGCTTCGAGCACGGACAATTAAGCCTATGAAGGATTTGTTGATACGCACCGCGACGAGAACGGGCCTGGTCAACGCCGGGCAACTGACCCAGTATCTTGACGAGAACAAGGGTCGGGGGCGCGTCGATGAGGTCCTGTTGAGTTGCCCGTACTTCACGGAGGATGTGGTCTTGAGGCTGTTCGCCGAGGCCCTCGGCTGGGAGTATCTGCCGGAGATCTCCAGCGCCTCGGTTCCGACACAGTTCATCGAGACGGTCCCGGCTACCTACGCCCAGCACCATTACCTGATCGGCCTCAGGCCCGACGACAGCGACGGCGAGTTGACCGTGGTGCTGTCACGACCTCTCGATGCGAACGCGCTGGACAATGTCTCGAAAATGACAGGCATGGCGGTCAAGCCGGCTGTCGCAACGCGGGCCGCCATCACCGCGGTCATCGACACGGCCTACGAACAGCGCAACACCGTGATCGAGGAAGTGGTCGAGGAGTTGGATTCGCAGAACCTCGACCAGCTCGTCGATGAGGTCTCGGCCTCCGACGATCTGCTCGACGTGGTCAATCGCCCACCGGTGATCAGATTGGTCAATGACATCCTGTTCCGAGCGCTTCAGTTGAGAGCCAGCGATGTTCACGTCCATCCGTATGAAACGAAGATCCAGATCCGCTATCGGATTGACGGCATACTCTACGATGTGCTGAGCCTGAACCGAAACGTGTTGCCTCTGGTCATTTCGCGTATCAAGGTGATGGCGGGCATGGACATCGCCGAGCGCCGCCTGCCGCAGGACGGTCGATGCAGCGTGCGGTTGGGCCAGCGTGAGGTCGATCTGCGTGTCAGCACCGTTCCAACCAGCTACGGCGAGCGCAGCGTTTTGCGTGTGCTCGACAAGAGCCAGGGTGTTTTTGCCCTGGACGAGCTGGGCTTGTGGGAAGACGATCTGAAGAAGCTCGATTCGCTGCTGATTCGCTCGCACGGAGTCATCTTCGTGACCGGTCCGACCGGCAGCGGCAAGAGCACGACGCTCTATGCCTGTCTGAACCGGATCAATTCGGCGGAAAAGAACGTCATCACCATCGAGGACCCGATCGAATACCAGCTCGAAGGCATCAGCCAGATTCAGGTGGCCAGCAAGAAGGGCATGACGTTCGCCACGTCGCTGCGTCACGTGCTG
>CAZGRF010000044.1:0-14303 GCA_964527825.1 uncultured Pirellulales bacterium | reverse complement strand
GTCGCCGGGGCACGTTGTTGCGCAGGCTGTTCCGCGGCTTGCGCCCCCATGATCGGGATCAGGAAGAGACACAACCCCAGTAACAAGCGGACACATTGTCTTGACATCATGCTTCTCACTTTGGCGATCGACATAATGACCTCCAATCTCTCTCAATGTTGCCAACGCACGGCACTCACTAATCCCGAAACAGCAACGGAGTGAAGTAATACAAGCTGCGTTTCCAGCTCGTAAAATCATGTGCAGAGTCCGGGGAGACGTAGCAAACGGCTTTGACGCCGGCCTTGCTCAGCGCGTCGGCAGCGAGCTTGATGCCCTCAGGGCCACTGGGAGCAGTGCCGCCGCCGCGAGGGGCGGAGCTTTCTCTGCTGCCGAAACTCATGAACACGAGTCTGACATTCTTCTTGAAGGTGTCCATATCGGGGATGTCCTGCGGGGTGATGTTGCCGCCGCTAAAGATGCCGAAATAAGAGAACTTGTCGGAGTTGGTCGGCGCGATTGATCGGGTCTGCATGCCGCCCATGGACAGGCCCGCCAGAGCGCGGTGTTCGCCGTCGGTATACACGGAATAGTGCGACTCGATATAGGGGATGATGTCTTTGAGCAAATCGTTCGTGAAATCTCCGAACCCACCGCCAAACCTACCGCGTCCGCGCATACCGCCACGACGACCACCAGCGTTGGCGTCACCGCCCGCACGAGCGCCGGGCGCTGCACCCGATGCGCCCTCGCCGCCGCGGCCTCTCCCATTTCCGCCGCCTCTGGTGTTGGCTGTCGCATTGCCGTTGGGAAAGACGACGATCATTGGCTCGATCTTCTCGTCGGCAATGAGGTTGTCGAGAATCACACCGGCCCGACCGCCTCCAAGCCACGCGCGTTCATTCTGGCCGGCGCCGTGGAGCAAATAGAACACCGGGTACTTCTTGTCTTTGGAATAGCCGGGCGGAGTATAAACCACCATCCTGCGTTCTGCGCCGACGGTTGTGGAATTGTAGTCCACACTTTCAACTTTGCCCTTTTCGATCTCGTCGCGGACTCGGTCGAAGCCTTGCGGCGGCACCGGATCGCTTTGTTGTGAGGACTGCTCCGCGGCCGGCAGTTGGGCCGTCAATATCCCCAAGATGCCCAACCCCAACAACACGCCAATACATCGTTTTGACATCATCTTTCCTGAATGAGCGATTGACATAATGACCTCCAATTCCGGCAAAAGGGACGCTTGGAAACACAATCGCAGTGACTCGTCAGTCCGCGATTTCAGATGAGGTCTTCTTTCAACAAAGGTTCGGTTCTTCAAGTACATTTTGGTTCTTACTCGCCTTTCGCGTGGTGAATCGGCGGCCGACGTGGCGGAACCCAACGCGATCCATGGGGTCATGGGCAAGCCGCAGGCGGCGGCGAAACGACTTGGATGGAGGAGGAAGTGTGTCGTACATTAGAGCTCCTTCGAGTATAGCGTTCCCGGAACACCCGACGTCATCATCTAGCGTTGCTGTTTGTCTGCAGGTCGCGATCGAGGGCCGCACCGTTGAAGGGAATGACAATAACTTTGCTGCCATGGCCGTCGCGTCCTCTCTCCTGATCCTTCTCGACATCGATTGCGGCAAGGGTCACGGCGACAACATGGCCGTTTTCGATGCATACGGAGGGGCGTTCGAGCTTGTTCCAGTGGTTCGCTGTGCCATCGGGGTAACGAACAACCGCCTCACGGGGGTCATATGCAATCCCACGGTTGGTCCAGTCGTGGATACCATCGGGCGAGGTGAGGTGGTACGCCTTGCGCGTGGACCACGAATTGACGACGATGTGGTACAAGCCGCCGGAATACCAGATGCAAGGGTCTTCGAGGTTGGGGATGCCCTTGGGGAACACCGAAGGCCCCTGCGCCTTGTAAGGTCCAAGGATGCCTCTGTCGCTGAAACAGATTCTACCGTCGCGCTGCGTGAACTCGAAGTTGCCATCTGGTCGTGCCATGATCGAAACATTGGAGCCACGCCACCTCGGCTCGCCTTCCACCGTAATGGTTCCCAAGTGCTCCCACGGCCCATCGAGGGACTTCGAGACATACACTTCGCACGGACGTGTTTCACTGATGACGATCACATAGCGACCGTCCGGCAGCGTCAACGCCGTCACATTGTGCCCCCTGCCCTCGTGGTCGTTGGGCCAGCAGAGGCCCTTGTCGATGTATGGCCCAGTGAGGGAATCGGAGACGGCATGAACGGCCACCGAACCGAACCAGCCATTATGGCCTCTGGATTCGTCCCAGCGGCTGGCGAATAGGTGGTACTTGCCGTCGGGAGCCTTGATGATCTGTCCGTCCCAGTAGCAATATTTCTCGATGGTCGTGTCTTCAAGCCCGTTCTGATTATCGCGTGGCAAAACATCGGACGCTCCCCAAACGTCACGGGACAATTCGCCGTGCGGCGGCGTCGGAAGAAAGTAGTCGATGAAGGTTTTGCCCTTCGCCTGGGTATCCATACTTTGCGCGGACGGAGCAGGTGATTGTGCGAAGGTTTGAAGGGCTAGGAGTGCACACAAAGCGGTGGCAGAAGCATAATGACGAAACATCAGCAGCTCCCTTTTTGAATTGACATAAGAACAGCCGGCACAACAGCTCATGGCGATTAGCGAACAACTAAGGCGTCCACGGCCACCGGGCCGGGGCCACGATTGACGATGTTAATGGCGTGTTTGCCCGGAGCCAGACCGGTCACCTCACACATTTCCTGCTGGGCCTGACGCGTGCCCGCGCTGGACAGATCCGCTGTCGCACGGATTTGGCCGTCAATTTCAACCTCGATCCGTCCGGCCCCCGGTTCTTTCGGGGCAATGACTGAAACGCTGCTGCCGGTAAACTGACAACCCCAGACATCGCCGGGCGTTTCGCTGATGGTCAGGTCGTTGTTGTAGTCGCCCGTGCCCAGATTACAGCGACGTACCCATCCGGGATACGTTGCGCCCGGGTCGTCGTCGTTGAACCAGCCCTTGTCATGGGTGATGCGCAGCACCCGGCATCCCGAGGCCATCCGCTCGTCGGCAATCCCGCTCAACGGCTGCACCGATCCGCCGGGCGTCACGGTCAGTCCCTGATCGTCTTGCACAAAGGTCAGCGTCACATCCGAGCTGAGCAGTTCGACCTTGGACACCTTACCCAAAGTCGCCCCACCAGCACGCAGTGCCTTGAGCGTGATCGGACCGTTGTCCCAATCCAAGAGCGCGGCATAGACGTTGCCGTTGTTGCGCGTGTAGCAAATTGCATTTGCGTTTTCCGCGCAGACTTCAAACGGGCGCGACGCATAGACCGCCTCGCCATTAACCTTCAGCCACACGCCGATGTCTTTGGCAATTTGAATCACCTGCGGATCCAGATCGCCGCGACCTCGCTGGGTGAGGTTGAGCAACATGGTTCCGTTTCGGGAGACATTCTGCATCAGCAACTGAACCAGCTTCTTGGCGTCTATGTATCTTTGGCCGGTTCGATAGTGCCAGTCCTGAATGGTGGTCTCTGTCTGAAACGAATAGGCCATGATCCGCGGTTCAATGTGGGCCTCGCTGCTCTTCACCAAGGCGCGTTCCACCACCGGGATCATTTCGGGATCTTTGAAGCTGTTGTATCTTCCGCCAATGCATTTGAGGTTGATCACCACGTCCATCTTGTCGGGGTTCCATTGCAGCGACCGGTTGTAATGGTTGGCCACGAGTTGCGGCCCGAGAAAACCGAGTCCCATGTGAACCCCCAAATCAAGCAGCGTTTCGCCCGCGGCCTCGTCGAAGTAGATGACATCGGGATGATATTTAACGAGGGCATCATCCACGCGCCACATGAACTGATTGGCAAACGGCGAGAGCAGCGGATCCTTGGCGTCGTGCGCCGGTCCGTAAAGGTCCACGGGATCCATGCCTTCCCACCATTTGCCTTTGCCGTCGAGAATCGTTTGCATCGCATCGTAGGGCACGCCCTGCTTCGGGCCTTTCTTGTCGCTGGTGTAACGCACCGGCATGAACTGGCCCCAGGTTCGCGGCGGAGAATTGTGGAAGCCGATGCCAAAACGGAGGTTGTGCCGGCGCGCGGCTTTTTCCCATGTGCCAACGACATCCACCTTGGGGCCGACACGGACGGAGTTCCACGGTTGATAGGCCGAATCCCAGCAATCGAAGTTGTCGTGGTGAACGCCCATCGCGATGAAGTAACGCGCACCCATGTCGACAAACAGGTCCATCAATTCATCGGGCTTCCAGCGGTCGATAACCCAGTTGTGGCAGATGTCCTTGTAGCCGTATTCCGACGGATGGCCGAAGTGACTGAGGTGGTATCTATACTGCGGATGGCCCTCCTGATACATGCCGCGGGCATACCAATCGCCCCGCTCGGGCATGGACTGCGGGTCCCAATGCGCCCATGCGCCGAACTTGGCGTCACGCCACCACTCGGGCACGACGTAAGCCCGGCTCAATGCCTTCCAGTCGGGAGCATAAGGACCGGCGGCAACCGGCAACGGCGGCAGATTCCAGATGTCCGGTGGCAACCCCAAATCGCCCTCGCCGACCATAATCCGGTCGATGTTCACCGGGACGTCACCGTCCGCTAACTGGATGGTCAGCACGGCCTTGGCGGGAATGGCCACATCGATAATTGCATGGAGAAAGGAATCGGTCAAAGCCCCTGAAGAATGCACGTTCACCTTGCGAACCGGCTGGTCATTGACGGTGACACTGATCGTGCCCGCTTCCACCGATGCATAGCGAATCGCCAATCTGCTTCCTGTCGGCAGGCCGGCGAATTTGACGCCCTGGCCGGGCTGGATCAGACCGACGAGTGCTCCTCCCGAGGCCGCACTATCGGTCACCCTGGCAGCCCCACCGATATACGTCGCGCGCTCGGCCTCGAAGGTCTGTGCAAAGCACGTACAGGACAAGAGAGAAACAGCGATTGCGGTAGCGAGTCGGTACGTTCTCATGTTTCTGGTCACCCTAAAGATTCGATGTCATTGGTTCCTATGCGCAAGGCATTCGGCTCGATGAGCCATCCATTCCCACTTGCCCGACTCGATATCGGGCTCCCGTATTACTTGATAGGTACGCTAGTGCTGGCAGTATTGTATCCCTCGAGTTTGACCCAACGGGGCTCGGCGCCCTTCCAAACGACTCCACGAATCTCGACGGTTTCGCGGGGGTAGACCGTAACGTAATTGTCGTCGTATTCGATTGGGAGGATTTCGTTGCCGTCGCGCTCGGCGGAAATCGTGACCCGCTCGAAAAAGGCGACGTGCTCAGAGGGATTGTGCAACCGGATGGTGACGTGACCCTCCGCGCCGATCTTCTCTTGTCGGGCTTCGATGTCGATGGCCACAGGGGCCATGGTATTCAAAGCGGTCATATCGGCCCATTGGGACTGCTGCAAGGACGTGAAATAATCGTTTTTCAACGGTCCCAAATCGTCATCCTTCTGGGATTGCCAATAGGTGTTATCCACGACGAGTGTTCCGCTGTCGTCGAACAATTGACAGCGTATGAAAAAGACGGGCGTGCTTTCGGGATACCGGGGCAGCGTCATGGCTGACGTGGTGCCGTTGTAGGGAACCGCGATGTCGTTGGCAGAACGGTCGTCGCGCAGCTTGCCGTCGAGATCATAGACACGCACGCGCACGCGTAAACCTTGCACGTCGCCGGGTGTTTGATTAAACACGTTGATGTTGGCCTGGCTGTTGTCGCCGGTCGCATAGTAATCGAACACCACCGAGAGCGGACGCAACCCTCTTTTCGCGCCAAAGTAAGCGCCGCCGGGACTGAGGTAATAATCAATGAGGTTGCCGTAAAACGAAGGCCAGTGGCTGTTCAACATCCAGTAGGCGACCATTTTGTGGGTAGCCCAATCGGACGCGGACCAGTTTTCAAACTGCGCGCGGGCATTTTCGTACTGGGCGAGCTGGGCCTTGCGCACGAAGTCTTCCGCGTTGGCCGAAGGCCCGTAGCGTTTTTCCAAGGCCAGTCGAGTACTGCCGAGCGAACGATTCGTGGGCCAGGCCCCTGCGTGCATGTACCACGTGTCGTTGATGGGCCAGAGTTGGTCGGCGGGAATGAATTTCTTGAGGCTCTCCAACGTGGGAATATGCTCGTTGTCGCCCTGCTCAACCGTCGAGCCGCAGGTCGCGGGGTATTTCCCGCTGAACCAGTAATTGGGAGGCCGCCAGCAATACGGGCCCTGCATGCGAATGCCGTCCCATGCGGGTTCTCCTTTCTCATCCTTTCCAAAAGAAGAGACCGTGTCCACCGCGGCGTTTTGCCAGTGCAGTTCGGAGAGAACTTGATGGTATTCCCGACGAATAGACTCCGGCGGCAGGCCGTCACTTGCATTTGCCCAGGCGATCACCGAGGCATGCGAGCGAAGCATCCGGATTTGTGAACGGAGACTTTCCGGTGCGACGCGATGGTCTTCCTCGTCCCATTGATCCCATTTCTCCCATTGATTGCAGCACATCCAACCGAACATCAGAGGAATGCCCTGCTCGTCCGCCAGTTCAATGATGTGCTCGCTGGAGATCTTCGATTCCCAGCGGAGGAAGTTGATGCCGAGGTCCTTCACGTAGCGCAGGATGTCCGCTTCGCGCTGCGGGTCGTAGCGATACAGCAGGTCGGGCGTGTAGTTGCCGCCGCGTACACGAAAATCCCGTCCGTTGACCTGCAAGTAGAAATTGCCGCCCTTGCCGATCTCGGGGAAATGTTCGTCGTTGTCGCGAAGCTGCTTGATCTGGCGGATTCCGAAGCGAATGTGAGCGATGTCCGAAAGCGTGTTGTTTTGCACAAACTCCAACTGAAGCTGGTACAGCGCCGGCTCGCCCATGGTGTACGGCCACCAGAGGTCCGGGTTCTTCACGACCAATTCCGGACAGGTCTCCGGTGCGAACCTGACTTCACGATCCTCGCCTGTCGCAAGCGGACCGACGGCCTGCTCGAAACGGATCGTCGGTTTGCCGTTCCGCGAAATCGTTCCTTTCAACGTGCCGCCGACCGGCTGTGTCGAGAGATTGCGCAGGTTGGCGTAGACCATCAACCGGGCGGTGGATTTGGAAAGCAGCAGTTCCGAATTGACGAACGCATGGTTGACCGAAACGGGGCCCGTCACCCGCAAATAAACGGGTTTCCAGACGCCGGCATTGCGGTCCGGAACGAAAGACGTGATGGAGCCATAGCCCGGATCATCCGGTCGAGCCTTGTATCCGAGGTATTTCCAGTTGATCCAGTCAAACCAACTGTCCGCCAACTCCACACCGTTGACATTCTGGACCTTCCTCTCGGGAATGACCCTGACGGCCAACACGTTCTGCGTCCCTGGCTTGATCCGCGGGGTGACATTGAATTCATGAGCGACATACATGCCAACCACCTGGTTGCTGTCGGCGATCTTTTCGCCGTTGAGCCAGATCTCGGCCCGATAGTTGATTCCCGGAAATTCGAGGCTGTAGGATGCACCGGCGGGCGCCTCGAACGTCGTGCGATACCACCAGTCCCGCTTGTATAAATCCTGGGGAACGTTCTCCCGCAGGTTCTTGCCGACGTACAGGTCGGGATAAACGCCATCCTCCTGAAGGATTTCGAGAACCGTAGCCGGCATGCGGTGAATCGGATACCAGTTCGCATCATCGTAACCGGCGGCCGAAACCACGGCGCCATCCGACTGAACGTCATTCGAGGACGCCAGCTTCCAATGCTCCACCAGTTCAACCCGGACCGGCGCCCCGGACGCCACAGACAATGAAAAGGCGTCCATCCCGAGCAGAAGTACAATGGCAACGACGCCAAACAGGATTCGGGGTGAGTTCAGCGTTCTTTTCATATTTATTGTTCTCCGATTCTACTGCTGACGCGGAAATAGTCGAAATCCACGAATCCGCCCGCGGTCTTCGTGGCATAGTTGAACAAGGCAAAGCGATACCCCATGAAATGAGACAGGCTGTAAGCCATCTGCAACGGCCTGCCGACCGTCGTCCACGTCTGACCGTCCAGGCTGTAGTGGAAGGTGGCCTTGTCCGTCCTTTCCTTGAAATCGCAGTCCACCCTCAAGGTGACCGAGTGCTGCGTCAGGGGAATGCTTGCCAGTTCCACCGGCGATTCGGATTCATTGCTCACCATGATGATCGACCTGGTGTCGCCCGTCCTCTTCACCCCGACCATCCCGTACCGCTTCTGCAGCGCCGCCAGACCAGCAACGTCACCGTCTTTCATATTGCTTACGTCCACCGTGACCGTGCCCGAACACTCCGGCCCGAACGTTCTTTGCGTCAACATGTTCCTGACCTGTTCGAAATCGTTGTCAACACGCCCAGTCGTCAGCCTCAAAAACCCCGGTCGCTGCGTCAGCGACCAGACCCGATTGTCCGGATTGTGATTCCACTGCCACTGAAGCCCCAATCGACCCGATTCTCCGCTGAACTCATCGGAGGCGACGCACGCGGGAATGGCCGTATTGGTCACCGGAATATCGAGTGTCTGCGGCACCTTGCCATCGTTGGCCGCCACCGGCCAGCCATCCTCCCATTTCACCGGCACCAGGAATGGTGTCCGGCCCACCGCGCCGTGATCCTGGAAGAGCACCGCGTACCAGTCTCCCTGCGGCGTGTCGATCAGGCATCCCTCTGCCACTCCCTGGTCGTGCAGAAAGATCCTGCCTTCGTACGGGCCGGTAATCTTGTCCGCCCGGAATACCAGTTGCGTTCGCATGTCATTCCTGGGCCAGGTAATCAAAAACAGGTAATACTTTCCGTTGATCTTGTGCAAATGCGCCCCTTCAGCCGGCACAAGTATATGGGTGCCAGCGATCTTTGAAGCGTCTTCTATTATCACCTGGTCAAACCCGCCCGGCTTGACCCCCGAAAGGTCCGGTTTCAGTTCCACCAACCGGATGTCACCGGCCTCGCACATCTTGTACACCCGGCCGTCGTCATTGAAGAACAACGACCCATCGTACAGAAGAGGTGTGAACGAAATCTCTTCGCATGTACCCGATTCGATATCCGGTGTTTTAAAGATATAGGTCTTCCCGGTATTGAGTGCGAATGTCGTGGCATAGAACATCCCGTTATGATACCGCAGACTGCTGGCCCACGAGCCTTTGCCATACATGTTCCTGCCGTTCTGCAGCATGGTTTCATCGTTGTCCTCCAGTTTCCGGTACGCATATCCGACCATGTCCCAGTTCACCAGGTCCTTGCTCTTCATGATCGGCACACCCGGACACATATGCATCGTGGTGCTGCTCATGTAGTAGGTGTCGCCCACACGGATGACCGCCGGATCCGGCACATCCGCCCAGATGATGGGGTTGCGGGCACTGCCGGTTTTCTGCGTGGTGCTCTCAGTCTGTATGATCGGATCATCGGCACAACATACCGTACATAACGTCGTTGTAACGACTAGCGTGAGGATTGTTGCGACTTTCTGAATCGTTGATTGTTTCATCGTGTTATTCATCCTGTTCGAATCGGTTTTAGTTAAAAGGAACAACGTCCGGAGTGCCCACTTGCACCGACGCACAGCAAATCGCCAGTCTCCCGGCTGCCGGCAGGCCGGTGAACTTGAGACCCTGGCCAGGCTTGGTCAGACCGACCAGACAGCCTCCCGAGGCCGTATCATCGGCCACCTGGGATGCCCCGCCGACGGCTTCGGCCGCTTCCGCCTCGATCATGTGCCCACTATCAGCGATGGCTGGAACGCAAGCATGGAAGAGTAGTGAGGATATAGTCAGAAAGCCTCGGATGTCACGGATGAAGTGGAGGAGCTTGTCCGTTGTCATTATAGTCTCTCTCTTGTCCGTTATTCACACATAGCGTCTTCGGGAACTACAATCGCACCAGCCAACGATTTAACAACAACCGATGAACCTATTACTCGTTCCGTGTTTCACCCTCCTTAGCTTGTTCATTTCTGACTGCCTTATCCTGTCTTTCTGTAAACAAGGTAGTATTCACATCCTACGTGCTGGTGGACAAGTCGGGATTGCTCCCGGACCAGACACAGAAGAAGTCACCAAATCCATTACCAAGCGGTCTCCACAGACTTTGACGAGCATACTGCAGCCGTGACCTATTCACGCACTACGTTCCATCCGTCCACCGCGACTGTGGGCGTGGCGCCAGCCGCGTCCTCGGGGCGCCAACGGGCTGTCAGCGTGCGCGTCTCACCTGGCAGAAGCGACACGTAATTGTCTTCCCACGTCGAGGGCAGGATCTCGGCGCCGCCCGGGCTCTGCAGCACGCGCAGTCGCACGAAGAAGGCCAGCGAGGTTCCCGGGTTCGTGAGAGTCACGATGGCGCGGTCGTCATCGCCGTCGTGGTTGAAGACTGTCTTCACGTCGAGGGTTACTGGCGGCAGGGTCGCGAGTGCGGTAAAGTCACCGTGAACCGTGGTCGGCGTCATATACCATTCTCGTTTGCTCCAGTCAAGTTCGTCCTGGACAGTGGACAGCCAATAGAAGTTGCGGCTCAGAATCTTGTCGCCCGCACCCTCGAGCGTGAGCGAAACGAAGTAGGTCTTGGACAGGTTGGTGATATCAGGGATAGCGAAGGCACGCACGACGCCATTTTGCGGTATGTCAATCACGGTCGTCTTCGACCAACGCTCAGTGCCGTCGATATCAATCACGGCTGCGCGGACCGTCAGACCTGCAGAATGGTCGAGGGTACTGTTGACCACAACGACCGAGCGATCGTCGTAGGAGTACTGGACGTGCAGCGGCTCGAGGGACTTCTTGGTGCCGTAGTAGCCGCTCCCCGCCTCGAGGTAATAGTCATACAAGTGCCAGGCCAGCGATGGCCAAGCGTTATTCAGCATCCATTTGATGACCCCGGTTGACTTGTACTTGTTGCGACCGTACGCTTCGAACATGGCACGCTCGTTGTCGTAGGCGATTAGCTGTGCCTTGCGCACGTAATCGTTGACATCGTTGGCGGGGCCGTAGCGCCCGCGCATCGCATCATCGAAGTGCGTGAAGGGAGTGTAGGCGCCCCCCTGGCTGTGCAGCGTCCATGCGTTGTCCTGCGGCCACAGATGCTCGTCGCCCAGCATTCGACGCATGTCCTCCACGCTGGGCAGTGTCTTACCGGTCCCGATCTCCGTGGCGAAGCCGAACGCGGCGCCGTCGCGGTCGCCGTACCAATACACTGGCGGCTCATAATCATAGGGACCCCGCATTTTGACGCCGGTTGGACCGACCACCGTTGTATACGCGCCAGCCGAGGCATCTGTGGGGTTAGGCCACTGTGTCTCGTCGATGACCTTCAGGTACTCGCGCTCAACCTCCGGCGGCGCGAACTTGTCGCTGCCGTACCAAAACGTAAGGGTGCTCGCATGGTTGCGCAATAGCAGGAGTTGGTCCCGCAGACTAGCCACCGCCAAAGCCTTGGTCGCGTCACTCCAACGGCTCCACTGCTCCCACCAGTCGCAGCAGCAGAAGCCAGGGATGACGAAAATCCCGTTCTCATCCGCGAGGTCAAGCAGGTGGTCCGAGCCGAGCTTTCCCTCAAAGCGCACGGCATTGAGCCCCATATCACGGACGAGGCGCATTTCCTGCTCCTCGCGCTTGGCGGTCTCCATGAAATAAAGGTTGCGCGCCCAACCTGCGCCGCGGATCAGGATGGGGTGGTGATTGATGAAGTAGAGACGGTAACCCTCCGATGTCAGTTCAGAGGTCACCTCACGCACGCCAAAGCGGATGGTGCGCTCGTCCGACACGTTGTCGCCCACGTTCACGCGTACCTGCAGGCTGTACAACTCGGGGGTGCCGTAACCCACCGGCCACCACAATCGCGGTTCCGTGAGGTGCAGGCCGGGATGGTCGATTCCGTCAAGACTTATTCTCTCGGTGGCGCCGCCAACGACGCTCACCGGGATCGTGGTCACTACGTCATCGAGGACGACTTCCACGGTGCCAGTCACCGGCTTGTCGCTGGTATTCTCAAGATCCATCGAGACGGTCAAGTCCGCAGAGTCGACGTCGTCAGAGAGGCGACTGCGTACGAACGGGTCGTGCATGCGCACGGTGCCGCTGGCAGTGATGAAAGCATCGCGCCACAGGCCCTGCATTCTGTCCGGCGGCATCGGTGCCCAGTCCACCCAGGTGTGTCCCAAATCCTGGGGTCCCTGGCCCTGGATCAGCAACGCGAGTGCGTTCCGCGCGCCCGGCCGCGCGACTTTGGTGATGTCGAAGGCGAAGCGACGCATGGCCCCGGCCACCTGATTGGCGTCGGCGATTCGTTCACCATTGAGCCAGACGTCAGCGCGGTAGTTGACACCCTCAAGGTGCAGCGTGATCGATCGCCCTGCCATCTCCGCGGGCAAGTCGAACTCGGTCCGGAACCACCAGCCGACAGAGAATGGGTTGTTCTGGGGTGTGCCAGACCTTCTCGCCCCTCGCATACCGCCCCGGGCCATACCCGGCCAGTCGCGGAAGTTCGTACTAAAGAACGGGTCAGGGTACACACCCGCCTGCGCGAGCACACCAGAGACCGACGCAGGAATGGCAGTGGGATACCACCCGCTCGCGGTGAAGTCAACCTTCGCTATGGTCACACCGCCCGGCTGCTCGCTCGAAGTCTGCACCTGCCAGCCGTCCCGGAGCATGAGCCGAGATCCGGAGGCCAGGCTCTCCGCCGAGCCAGTGTGTTTGTTTCCCGTTACCCCTCCACTCGGAGAGCTGCATGAGGTGAATACGAATACCCCCCATAGAAGCAGACTCACGGGAAACACGTTGGACGCGAGTGATTTCTTTCCGAGCCGAAACGATACCGTTGCCGCCGTGCGTGCGGGTTTGGAAACCCGCGATACACCAGACTTGGAAGGCTGCGCCGCGACTCGCCCGCGAAACATGGGGGCAAAGATATTTGTAACGGACTTTATTGGGAGGGGATTCATTGTCTGTTCCTATTTTCGATTGAAGAATGGGTCACAAGTCAGCGCGTCTCGACCACAACGGTGGCAGCTTTCAGTCCGTCGGCTTCGGCTTTGAGCGTAATCTTGCCGGCATTGCCCTTGGGCCTGAGAATGGCCAGGCACCGACCCCGCCAGGTCTTGCGCAGCGGTTGTTGGAAGCTGGCCGCGTCGTTCGGAGACCCGCTGCCGGTGGCGGCGAGCTCGCCCGCGCCGCTGACATCGAAACGAACCGGGACCTCGGCGTTGGAAACGACCGTGCCGCGTTCGTCAACGACCTCGACCGTAACGTAAGCGAGGTCATTGCGATCTGCGCGGATAGTGGAGCGGTCGGCCCTGAGGCGGATGGCCTTGCGTTCGCCCGCAGTGCGCAGGCTGGCGCTGGCCACGGGCTTGCCGTCAGCAGAGAGACCGACCGCGCGGAGTTCCCCGGGCTGGTAGGGAACCTTGAAGCGTGCGATCATCTTGTCGTTCACCGGCTGGGCAGCGATTTCCTTGCCATCCAGTTCGAGACGCACGGACGGGCAACGGGAATAGACAGTCACGTCAAGCGGTTGGCCTTCGGCGCCGGGCCAGGTCCAGCTTTGACGTTCGTCGGGCCAGCCCCAGCCGCTGACCCTCTCGCGACGACCGGCCGGGATGGGGGCGTGCACCGCGAGATTCACTCGGGCATTGCCCCATATCACTTCGCGGTAATAGAACTGGGGTTTTTTGAAGCCGCAGATATCGACGTCGCCGCAAAAGGCGTTGAACCACGGCAAATTGTTAGCACTCGGCTCATTGTCGAGAACGGCGTTGCCGATCCCGGTTTCACCCAGGTAGTCCCAGGACGTCCAGACGAAGTCGCCGATGACCCACGGGTGATCGAGCACGGCCTGCCAGTTCTCGAACGCCTCCCCGGGAAACGATTCGGTACCGACCATGATCCGCTCGGGAAACTTTTCGTGGTCCGGGACATATTGCCGCCACTGGTAGTTATAGCCGCCGACATCGAGGAAGCTAAACGCTTTTTCGGTGTCCGACCAGGGACGGCCATCCCAAAGCGCACAAACCGCTTCGGTCACCGGACGCGTGGGGTCCAGGCGGTGGACCTCGTCGCTCAACTGCTTGGCAATGACATAACCGCGCTCATCGGCGCGCTGGGGGACTTCATTACCGATGCTCCACATAATGATGCACGGGTGATTGCGGTCCCGCAGGATCATCGACTGTAGATCCCGCTGCCACCAGTCATTGAAGTACCTGCCATAGTCCTCGGGATTCTTGCCCTCTTCCCAGCAGTCGAATGCCTCGTCGATCATGAGGATGCCATAGCGGTCGCACGCGTCGAGGAAGGCGGGCGACGGCGGATTGTGGCTGGCGCGGATGGCGTTGAAGCC
>CAZGRF010000043.1:11023-14304 GCA_964527825.1 uncultured Pirellulales bacterium | reverse complement strand
GCGCGGGCCGGTGAAAGATCCAGGGGCCGTGGGCGCGCGAATACTTGGCTATCCCGCGCAGGATCGAGCGCCCATAGGCCCGCGATGTCTCGATCATGAGCAGGATTCTGCGCTGTTCGGTCATGGTTACTCCTGAGCGTTCCACGGTTGCGCCTATTGACAGGTTACCATCGGGGGCGAGACCAATCCACCCCAAAAACCAGCCGTGATCTTCCTTGCCAATGTACTGTGGTGCGAGGCATTTGGGTTGAACGCACGCCGCCGAACAGGTAACCTGGCATCCGGCACTGCTGTGATAGGCATTTGGAAGGTGTTCTCATGATTGGCGGTCCCAGAGAAACCAAACCGTTGACTGAAGAGTATGCACGCATCTTCGCGGCCGTCCTCGTTCTCGGCCCTTGTCTGGCCGTGCATGCGGCGTGGCAGCCGGCAGCCGGTCCCTTGATGACGAGGTGGGCCGCGGACGTGACGCCGGACAACGTCCACGCCGAGTATCCAAGACCGCAGATGGTGCGCAACGCTTGGCTGAACCTCAACGGCCTCTGGGACTACGCGATTCGCCCCAAGGACGAGGCGCAGCCGCAGACCTTTGACGGACAGATCCTCGTTCCGTTCCCGGTCGAGTCAGCCCTGTCGGGCGTGATGAAACCGGTCGGGCCGGGCAACCGCCTCTGGTATCGCCGCAGCTTCACGATTCCCACCGGCCGGCCCTGGGACTCAGGCCCGATGCGCATCCTCCTCCATTTCGGCGCCGTCGACTGGGACACCACCGTCTGGGTCAACGGTAAGCAGGTCGGCGCCCACAAAGGTGGTTACGATCCCTTTACGTTCGATATCACCGACGCCTTGCAGGACGGCGGCGCCCAGGAGATCGTCCTGTCCGTGTGGGACCCCACCGACGCCGGCACGCAGCCGCGCGGCAAACAGGTCCGCGACCCCAACGGCATCTGGTACACCGCAGTCACCGGCATCTGGCAAACGGTCTGGATCGAGCCGGTCACAGCCATCTATATCAAGTCCCTGAGCATGACGCCGGACATCGACGCGGGCATTCTCCGCCTGAACGTGGAAATCGGCGGCACTCCATTCGACGTGGATACACTCGCTATCGTCGCGCAGCTTCCGGGCCCGCTTCCGCCGGAATCACAGCCCGGCGAGAGGCAGATAGGCATCGCTCAGGCCGCGCTCGGGCAAACACTGGAGATCGTGCTCAAAGACCCCAACCTCTGGTCGCCGGACGCGCCGAATCTCTACGACCTGGACGTGGCACTCTGCGAGGAGGCAGGCAGGGCCGTCGCCCCGCCCGGGGTGATGGTCCGGTTCGTTTCCATCGACTGGGTCCGCACGTACTTCGCCATGCGCAAGATCGAAGTCAAGAAGGACGAGGCCGGCATCAATCGCCTGTTCCTGAACAGCAAGCCGCTGTTCCAGTATGGACCGCTCGATCAGGGCTGGTGGCCCGACGGCCTGTACACCGCGCCGACCGACGAGGCACTCAGGTACGACATCGAAGTCACCAAGAAGCTCGGTATGAACATGGCCCGCAAACACGTCAAGGTCGAGCCGGACCGCTGGTACTACTGGTGTGACAAGCTCGGCCTGCTCGTCTGGCAGGACATGCCCAGTGGCGACCGCTACATTGGCGGTAGCGATCCCGACATCGAGCGCTCGCCCGAATCCGCCAAGCAGTTCGAGAAGGAGCTGGCCGCGATCATCGCGAGTCGACGCAACCATCCCAGCATCGTCACGTGGGTCCCCTACAACGAGGGGTGGGGACAGTGGGACACGGCGCGGATCACGAACCGGATCAGAGAGCTCGACCCGACGCGTCTCGTCGACAGCGCCAGCGGCTGGGCCGATCGCGGCGTCGGCGACGTCCGCGATATCCACGAATACCCCGGCCCGGGGGTCGCCCGCCTGGAGGACAAGCGCGCCGTCGTGCTCGGCGAATTCGGCGGTCTGGGCCTGCCGATCAAGGGCCATACCTGGCAGGACGAGCAGAACTGGGGATACCGCAGCTTCGACTCGGCCGGGGAACTCACCGACGCCTACCTCGCCCTCATCCGCAAGCTGCACTTGATGACGGGCGAGCAGGGTCTGGCCGCGGCGGTCTGTACGCAGACGACCGACGTCGAAATCGAGGTCAACGGCTTGATGACGTACGACCGGGCACTGATCAAGATGGACGCCGAGCGCGTTGCGGCCGCCAACAAGATGCTCTACACGCCGCCCCAACCGCGCCGAGCCGAGGCCGACAAGCTCATCCCGCCCGCGACGCCCTTGGTCGCGTGCGACCCGTACTTCAGCATCTGGGCGCCAGCCGATAAGCTGACCGACGAGGATACCGTCCACTGGACCGGCAAGCCGCACCGCCTGACTAGCATGGTCCGCATCGACGGCAGACCCTACCGCATCATGGGCGTCACGCCGGGACAAGTTCCCGCGCTGAAACAAACCAGTCTCACCGTCCTGCCGACGCGCACCATCTACACCTTCGAAGGCGCCGGAATTTCGCTTACGCTGACCTTCATGACCCCCGCCCTGCCGGAAGACATCGACGTCCTGTCTCGCCCGGTCACTTATCTCACCTATGACTTCCTCGCAACTGACGGTGAGGAACATGAGGTCGCTGTCTACTTCGGCGCATCCGGGGAGATTGCCGTCAACGAGGCACAGCAGGAAATCGTGTGGGACGACGAGCGAGTCGGCGACCTCTCTGTGATGAAGATCGGCTCGAAAGATCAACCGATTCTCGCCAAGCCTGGTGACGATATTCGGATCGACTGGGGCTATCTCTATGTGGCCACTCAGGTCCCTACGCGCGGTACCGTCGGGACTGGAGCGATGCTGCCACCCGACGGTTGTCGAAGCATCTTCGTGGACGGTTGGAAAGGTCAGCCCGTCAAACCTGATCCGGCAAGGCTCGAACGCGTTGAGCATCGTCCCGCTGATGCACCTCCTTGGACGCACGGAGCGTCCATGGTTGCAGATCATTCTGTGCCCAGAACAGCTACAGAGCTGGTCGCCTCCTTCCACTTCAATACGCGCAGAGTTGGTGCGAAGCCTGTTTCCTTCTGGCTCATAGTGGCCTATGACGACCTCTACTCGATCCAGTACATGAAGAAGAACCTCAGGCCGTATTGGCGGCGCAACGGCTGGGAGGCTGCCGATCTGCTCAAGGCGTCGGCTGACGAGTACGAATCGCTCAAGAAACGCTGCGAGGCCTTCGACGCTGAACTCATGGCAGACCTGACCAAGGCGGGTGGCGAAAAGTACGCCAA
>CAZGRF010000043.1:0-11013 GCA_964527825.1 uncultured Pirellulales bacterium | reverse complement strand
TCGCGGCGTTGGCCTATCGCCACTGCTTCGCAGCCGGCAAGTTTGTCGCCGATACGAACAGTCAGCCGATCTCGTTCTGTAAGGAGAACCACTCCAACGGCTGCATCGGCACCTCGGACGTGTTCTATCCGATGTCCCCGCAGTTTCTGCTGTTCGGGCCTTCGGTGGCCAAGTCGTTCCTGGTTCCGTTCATGAACTACGCGGCGAGCGACCGCTGGAAATTCCCCTTCGCGCCGCACGACCTGGGCCAGTATCCGCACGCCAACGGCCAACGCTACGGCGGCGGCGAGCGCTCGGAAGAGAACCAGATGCCTGTCGAGGAGAGTGGCAACCTGCTGATCCTCATGGCGGCCGTCGCGCAGATGGAGGGCAACGCCGACTTCGCCAAACTCTACTGGCCGCAGCTCGAACAGTGGGCCGAGTACCTCAAGGCCAAGGGCTTCGACCCCGAGAACCAACTCTGCACCGATGACTTCGCGGGCCATCTCGCTCACAACGTCAATCTCAGCGCCAAGGCCATCTGTGGGCTCGGCGCCTTCGCTAAGCTGTGTGAGATGAGCGGTGACAAGGCGAAAGCCAACGAGTACGCCAGGCTCGCCAAGGAATTCGCCGCCCGCTGGGTGCAAGAAGCCGACGACGGCGACCACTATCGCCTGGCGTTCGACAAGCCCGGCACCTGGAGCCAAAAGTACAACCTCGCCTGGGACCGCATTCTGGGCCTGGGCCTCTTTCCAGACGCGGTCAAGGAAAAGGAATTGGCGTACTATCGAAAGGTGCAAAACAAGTACGGCCTGCCGCTCGACAACCGGTCGCTGTACACGAAGCTCGACTGGGTCCTCTGGACCGCGACACTGACGCAGGACCGCGACGACCTCGAGGCGCTCGTCGATCCGGTGTACCTGTTCCTCAACGAAACGCCGGACCGCGTGCCGATGACGGACTGGTACTTCACACACAACGCTCGCAGGCGGGGCTTCACCGCCCGACCGGTCGTGGGCGGCGTGTTCCTGCAGATGCTTTACGACAAGGCCGTCTGGCGCAAGTATGCCCGCCGCGACGTGACCAAAGCGAAGGGCTATGCACCGATGCCCAAGCCACCTGTCCTGGTGACGGTAGTCCCCACCGCCCAGGACAAGCCCGTGGCGTGGCGCTACACCACGCGCAGGCCGAACCGAGGCTGGTTCCGGCCGGACTTCGACGACAGCGCGTGGAGTGAAGGCAAGAGCGGCTTCGGCACACGTGGCACACCCGGTGCGATCATCGGCACCGAGTGGGACGGTCGCAGCATCTGGCTGCGGCGCGAGTTCACCATGCCCGAGCGCCCCTGGGGTGACATCCAGCTCAACGTGCATCACGACGAAGATGTCGAGATCTACATCGACGGCGAACAGGCCGCGACCGCGTCAGGTTACACGACGAACTACGAGGTGCTGCCTATCGGCCCCGCCGGCAGGGCAGCGCTGAAACCGGGCAGGAACCTCATTGCCGTCCACTGCCGCCAGACCGGCGGCGGCCAATACATCGACGTCGGCCTCGTCGAAGTCAAAGAACGATCCGAAAGATAGGCGAGCTCAAACGCAGGCTGCTTGCCGCGTGCGTTCCTCGAAGCTTGACAAGCGCGGATCGGTGCGTAAGATAGGTCCGCAATGCGGTGAGAACGGTGACTCACGCCGGCGGGCGCGGGTGAACGCGTCAGGGCCGGGTTACGAACCTTGGCATCTTCTTGGTAAGGGGATAAGAACATGGCACTACTGTTGGGATACGACGTCGGCAGTTCTTCGGTCAAAGCGAGCCTTATGGACGCTCAGACGGGCAAGCTCCTCGCATCGGCGACGTCGCCGGACAAAGAACTGGAGATCATCGCCAAGCAGGCCGGCTGGGCCGAGCAGCATCCCGACACGTGGTGGGAGCACGTCAAACGCGCGACCGCGCAGATTAAGGGTAAGGCCAAGTTCAGCCCCGCCGATATCAAGGCGATCGGGATCTCGTATCAGATGCACGGGCTCGTCTGCGTGGACAAGAACCAGCAGGTGCTGCGGCCGTCGATCATCTGGTGTGACAGCCGGGCCGTGCAGATCGGCGCGGACGCTGCCAAGAAGATCGGGGCTGCCAAATGCCTCAAGCGGCTGTTCAACCTGCCGGGCAACTTCACCGCCTCCAAGCTCAAGTGGGTCAAGGACAATGAGCCCAAGCTCTATGCCAAGATCGATAAGATGATGTTGCCGGGTGACTATGTCGCCATGAAGATGACGGGCGACATCAAGACCACGCCTTCGGGTCTGTCCGAAGGGATCATGTGGGACTTCGAGAAAGACGAATTGGCCGAGTTCGTGTTGAAGAACTACGGTATCTCGACCGATCTCGTGGCCGAGACGGTCCCGACATTCTCCGTGCAGGGCGAGCTGACCGCCGCGGCCGCGAGCGAACTGGGATTGGCGGCCGGAACTCCGGTCAGCTATCGCGGGGGCGATCAGCCGAACAACGCCCTGTCGCTGAGTGTACTGAAGCCGGGCGAGATCGCCGTGACGGCCGGCACCTCCGGCGTCGTCTATGGCGTCACCGACAAGAAGAACTACGACAAGAAGTCGCGCGTCAACGTCTTCGTCCACGTCAATCACACCCCGAAGAAACCACGCTATGGCGTGCTGCTGTGCCTTAACGGCACGGGCATCCTCAATAGCTGGCTCAAGCACAACTTCGTCGGCGGGGCAGGTCTGGACTACCCGCAGATGAACGAGCTGGCCGCGACCGTGCCCGTCGGCTCCGAAGGGCTCGTCATTCTGCCCTATGGCAACGGAGCGGAGCGCACGCTGGAGAACCGCAACATCGGCGCGTCGGTGCACGGCTGGAACTTCAACATCCACAAGCAGGCCCACTTCCTCCGCGCGGCGCAGGAGGGCATCGTCTTCGCGCTCAACTATGGCTTAGAGATCATGCGGGACATGGGCATCAGACTCAAGACCGTCAAGGCTGGCAACGCCAACATGTTCCTGAGCCCACTCTTTGCCGAGGCCTTCGCCACCATCAGCGGCGCCACGGTCGAGCTCTACAACACCGACGGCTCACAAGGCGCCGCCCGCGGCGCTGGCATTGGCGCCGGCCTCTACAAGAAGCCCGAAGACGCTTTCATCGGCCTCGAACCCGTGCGAAAGGTAGCGCCCAACAAGAAGCTCACTGCGGGCTACAAAATGGCCTACCAGCTATGGGAGAGCTTTCTGAAGCAACAGCTCTGAGATCGTTCTGCTGCCAGTTGTGGTCTTTGCCTTTCCTGACAACAAGAAAGCCGTCGCGATCATCTCCGGCGTGCGCAACCGTTGCGCGGACGCCCTGCACCTTTGCGACTCCTCGGGATTGGACGATCATAAACCCGGCTTTCTCGCCCCGATCGTCGTGAGTTTCCCAGCCGCTCCGCGGCGGATATCCGAAAGAAACCCGCAGCGTGTCTCCTGCGCTTGGTTGCTGGTCGGCCTATGAGGTGCATCATACGATGGTGGCGCATCCGTTTGGAGTTCCGCGTTTACGCGGTCTTGCGCCGCCTGAAGGCGGAACGACAGTCGCAGCCATCGGCTGGCAAGACCTATGTGCAAACGTGAATCGGACCCCGCGCGGACTTCTTTGTGGATCAAGTGTTTACTCCGGAGCGAATCTCGCGTAATATGGGCCGACCATGCTCTTCGGAGCCGGTGTCGTAAACAGTAGGCAGGAACAAGAGTCGCAAATCTAGTACAAAGAAGGAGTTACGGAAATGGCAAGAGAGTCCTTACACAGTATATGCCGTTGGACGTTCAATCCAGGCAAGGGCGGGTTCGTGCCCGGCGATATGCGGCCGGAATGGGGCGGCAGCTTCGGTACGCCTGAAATGATCGAGCTGACCGCCAAAAAGATCGGGCCGCGTGTGCCCAGCAACGTCCTGCTCGGCATCGAGATGCACTACGACGCCGAGGTGGACGACGCCAACGCCGCTGCGGTGGCCGACGCGCTGGTGAGCAACAAACTGTATCTGGCTATGATCACGCCCGGCGCGCACGCGCACTTCGCCTACGGCGGTATCGCCTCGCTCGACCCGAAGGAGCGCAAGGCAGCCGAGGAACTCGGCACCAAGACCGTGGACTTAGCCTACGGCACGCTCAAGAAGGCCTGGCACCCCGAGAAGGCACCGGCGTTTGTCATTTGGAATGGCTCGTTCGGCTATGACATCGCTACCGTCGGCATCAGACAAATGTATCAGAATCTCAAGGAGAGCGTGGCCGGCCTGTGCAAGTACGAGGCCAAGAAGGGCGGCCAGCTTCACATCGGTTTCGAGCCCAAGCCCAACGAGGGACACCCCGCCATGCTCATCCCGACCGTCGCCAGCGCGCTGCTGTTCTGGTACAAGGTCGAGAAGGAGTTCGGGGTCTCGCTAAAGAACAAGGGCGTCAACAAGGAGTTCGGGCATTCCGAGATGATCGGGCTCGACCACGTGGCCGACACCGTCGAGGAATTGGACAACGGCATGATGGTGCACATGCACCTCAACAGCCAGGGCTACAACGACGGGATCATCCTGGGCGGCCCGGGCAAGTACGACATCGACCATGGCGCCCGCATCAACGGGATGAACGTCGCGATCGCAGGATTGATTCAGCAGGCGGGTTACGCACGTTGGAAGGGTCACGACATGCAGACCCGCGCCTACGACAACACTGAGCAAGGCATCGACCGCGTGATTCGCAGCGTCCTGAGCTGGGAAGCCTGCGAGAAGGCCGCCGAGGAACTCGATACCAAGGCTTTGATGAAGCTTCTCGCTCAGCGCGAGACCGCCAAGGCCGAGGACATGATGCGTCACGCCGTCGTCGCCGCACAGAAGTACTTCGACGAGATGTACAAATAGGGGGGGACGCCTCAGACCCTATGTGTTTGCTCGTAACCCAAAGCCCCGCGCCAGTCGCGGGGCTGTTTTTTCACATCCGCTCTGGCAACGGGCCCTTGCGCAGGAGTCCAGACGCTTCGGTGCCGATGACGCGGCACCACACTACAGGAAATCCGTCTGTGGGACCCGACTCATAGGACGAGCATGGCGTCGCCGTAGGAGTAGAAGCGGTAGCGCTGCTGCACTGCGTGGCGATAGGCGGCCAGCGTACGGTCGAGGCCCGCGAAGGCTGCCACCAAGGCCAGCAAGGTGGTCCGGGGCAGGTGGAAGTTCGTAATCAGAGCGTCCACCATCTTGAACTCGTATCCCGGCGTGATGAACAGGTTCGTGGTGCCCTGTCCCGGCTCGACGCGCGCATTGGTCGCTACCGTTTCCAGGACGCGCGCCGCGGTCGTCCCCACCGCGACGATGCGACCGCCGGCCCGGCGCGTCGCGCTGACCGCCTCGGCATCGGCTTTGTCCACCCGAAACCACTCGCGGTGAATCTCGTGGTCCTCCAGGTTCTCCGTCGTGACCGGCTTGAAGGTACCTGTCGCGACGTGGAGTGTCACGAAGGCGAAGCAGGCGCCTGCGGCTTTCAGTTGCGTCATCAACTCATCGGTGAAGTGCAGACCTGCGGTCGGAGCGGCCACGGCGCCGGGCTGTCTGGCGTAGACCGTCTGGTATCGCTGCCGGTCGTGCTGAGCCTCGACAGGGTCGTGGTCACGCCGGATGTAAGGCGGCAGCGGCGGAAAACCGATTTCATCCAGAAGGCACTCCGGTGATCCCTCCGCTTCGGGGCGGATCAGGCAGATGCCGCCACCACGCTTGCCCAGCAACTCGGCTTGGCAGAAGTCTCGCTGCTCCCTGTCCTTGAGGATGATACACTCCGGCACGGCGACTTTGCGCGCGCCTTTGAGCATCACCTCCCATGTGCCCGGCTCGCCTTGGCACTCGGCAAGAAAGAGCCCTTCCAGCGCCGCGCCGGTTTGCCTCCGCGCGAAGAACCGCGCAGGCAGGACCTTGGTGTCGTTGAGCACGAGGCAATCACCAGCCCGCAGGAAGTCCCCGAGCCGGTCAAACCGGCTGTCGATCAACTCGCCGCGTGAGCGATCCACAACGAGCAGCCGCGACGCGCTGCGTACGGCGGCGGGGTGCTGCGCGATCAGCTCGCGCGGCAGATCATAATCGAACTGTTCCGTCCTCATAGGCGTATGTTATCAGACGTCCCGGCAGATTTCAGAAATTTTCCGGGCCAATAATAAGGCATCTTGGCCGGTTGGGGGTCCGATTGGCGATCTCGAAAGAAGCACCAAGACTCGGCATCCGATATCCCATGCAGGCTGAGATCATGCCGGCAGGAATTGCAGTGATAATCGCCCTATTCTCTGAGGGTCAGGACCGTGTACTCTCGTGGACGTTTCGAACAGACCATGACATCCGTCGCCGCTTTGGGCAGGACGGAGCTCAAACACCACATCAAGAACTTCCGCGGTCGGTTCAAGCTCGATTTCACCGACGATTACCTGGACACCATCAGCCTCGACCGGCTCAGACACATCCTCTTGGCCGCACTGATCAACGCCAAGTCGCATCAGTAGCCTCGTGTCGACACCCAAAAAGAAAGGCTCCCATCCGGGACATATCCGAATGGGAACCTGTTGACTCTATCAATTCAGAACCCGCTGCCGACCTTGAACGGCTCCGGCATGGAGTCGCCCGGAGCGAATGTGATCGAACTCAGTAGCCCACCCGACCCCACGTGTACGTCTGGACCTTGTGCAGATCGTCACGGCCCGCGGCGGTTTCGGGGATGATGTCTGCGCCGTGTGAGCGCTGGCGCTCCCTACCGGCCTTGATCGTGTCGCTACCCGTCCACTTCCAGTACTCAACATGGTTGTCCGCCATGGAAACGTTGGTTCCGTCGCCGTGACGCACCGGCGGATCGTCCCACCACTGCGCGCGGACATAGTGTACAGCGAAACTGTCCGGCGTCACCCAGCCTTCGTCGATGTAGACCAATCTGTAGGCCGGGCCCGGAACCACGATCTCGGACATTCTCGTCAGCCATAACACCGTCCTGCCGACCCGCTTGCCGCTGGAGCCAACGTAGGTCCCATCTCGGTACCGACCGTTGACGGAATCCATGGCGGCGTAGGTCACGAGTTCGCCTTTCGTTCCCGTGGGACAACGGTAGACCTTCGCCTCCCTCGTGTAAGACCAGAGGCCACCTTGCTTGATCCCGTCCAACTGTGACTCCTCGGGCAGTTGCGCGCCGCTGGTGTAGTTGTCGTGCCAGCATTTGCCGATCCAAGGCGGCATTCTGCCGGCGCCATTCCTGACCAGGGTGTCGCCGGCGTCGCCGCTGATGATATTGCCGTCGTTCTCGTCGGCATACATCAGCCAGGCTAAGGTCAACTGTCGGAGGTTCGCCAGACACACCGCACGCCGGCCTTGCTCTCTGGCCCGGTTCAGCGTGGGCATAAGGATGGCCATCAATATCGCGATGATCGCAATCACGACCAGAAGCTCGATCAACGTGAAGCCCTGTGCTTTCTTGTCCATGGTATCACTCCTACTGCAACCGCTGCCTTCCCCGACATTGACCACGTGCAGCGATGTCATCTTCTACGCAGACCCGGTGCTCTCAGCATACGCAGCCGGCATAGGCCACTTCGTTCCTCTACCCTCGTGTCGCGACTGCGCCCCGACGCAACCCCGTTACGCCAAGCTCGTCGTTCAAGCGGCACAGGCCCTTGGATAGATGCGCGCGCCTCGGCACCTGTTCCACGCCGGCGCCTCAGACTCCCGGATTCTACGACTTTCCCAAGGCAAGCGGGAGTCGATTCATCTGTCTTCGCGGACCGGCCCATGCTACCATTTTGTTCTGCCCTCCAGCCTGTCCCTCGCAGCGTCACCTGTCCACAACGGCACCGCCTACCCGATCACACCCCCAATATACCATTCTGAGACCCGCGCAAGAACCCAAGAAATCACAACTCCATTCCATAGAAGTACTTGCGCGTCGCCACGGACCGGCGATAGCTGCATGACACCTGCTTCAAGGGGACTTTACAGCACGCCCTTCTTCAGTATCACGTTCGCATACAGGGCCTTCTCGCTGGTCGCCACAACAGCGTAGGCATCCTGGGCCCGCTCATAGAAGGCGAATCGCTCGACGAACTCGAACTCTGAGAATTTCTCGCCGCTGGCCGTGATGATCTTGCGGTACTGCTCCCAAATCGTCGGCTTAGCCTTGTCGCCCGGCACCACCGCCATCAGCGCCACCGGCTTGTCCACGTAGACATCGAGGGGGAAGAACTTCAGCACCGCCTCCAACAGTTCCGGGACACCGTGCCCGTCGGCCCGCAGCAGCCGCTGGGCCGTGCTGGCGGCCGGGAAATTGCCGTCCGCCAACACGATCTCGTCGCCGTGCCCCATTTCCATCAGCACCAGTAGCAGTTCGGGGGAGATAATCGGAGGGATTCCTTTGAGCATAGGCTTTGTTCCTTTCTCCTCTCCGGTCGCCCGCGTGATCAGACCGCGCCGATCCGGTTCGGTCCCCCTCCAAGAGTGCCCGCCGCGCAAATCCTGCACGAAGCGAACCGTCCTCGTTTCATTCCCTGGCCCATCATCGGCACAGTATACCGCGGCGACTCAAGACTGCAAGCTTGCGAACGAGGACTAACCACTTTTCTACCACCGGCGCATTGCTCTCCGTGGGCCGTTTCTGCGCGACAATCGCGCCACGAGCCGGATTATTCATCGGCCGGCGCCTGCGATCTTGTTGACAGGCGGCACCGTCCGGCGTAAGATACGGTCCCGTTGAATGGTTCGGTTGGGGCGCGTAGCCGCAACGGAGTCTTTACCTTCTCCAATATCAACCGCCTTTTGGGGCCAAATGACTGGGTGCACGTACAGGTTTAGGCGAGCGTGAAGATTGTAGTCTGTATTCCTGCGCGTTACGACTCGACCAGATTCCCCGGGAAAGTTCTCGCCCAAGATACGGGCAAATACCTCATCCAGCACACCTACGAGCAGGCCTGCAAGGCCCGCTTGCCCGAGAAGGTCATCATCGCCGCCGATGACGAGAAGATCGTGGCCGCAGCGGCCCAGTTCGGCGGCGAGTGCGTGCTGACCCGCCCGGACCACCAAAGCGGCACCGACCGCATCGCCGAGGCGGTGGGCAACGTAGCGGCCGACATTGTGATCAATGTCCAGGGCGACGAGCCGGAGATCGATCCAGGTCACATCGACTACCTGGCCGAATTGCTGCTCAACGATCCGGATGTGCCCATGGCGACGTTGGCTACGCCGCTGTGCCGGCCCGAGCAGGTTGCCGATCCCAACGTCGTCAAGGTGATCCTCGACACGCGCGGTCGAGCGATTTACTTCTCGCGCAGTCCCATTCCCTACGACCGCGACCATGCCGGCATGGGGCCGGCCGACCAATACCTGCGGCATATCGGCATCTACGCCTATCGTAAGGATTTCTTGCTCAAGCTGACGAACCTGCCTCAGACCCCTTTGGAGAAACGCGAGAAGCTCGAGCAACTCCGCGCCGTCGAGAACGGCCACCCGATCCTCGTCGGCATCGTGGAAGACACCAGCGAAGGCATCGACACACCTGAGCAATACGCGGTATTTGTCCGGCGATACGGAGCAGGCAGCAAAGGGAGATCCGTATGCTGAAGATTGAAGAAGCTATCGCGAAGTGGTTTACAGCGACAATCGGCCGCCTAAAGGCATACGGTCTCCCCCAGACGGCGGTAGATGAGGTTATCATGGCTTCGATATCAGTCATTGAGAACTACCTGACCAGCGGATGCATGCTCGCGGAGAACAAGCGTGTGCTTCCAGCCAAAACCCTGCTCCGCCCGATAGGCGAGTTCACCGCCAAACTCAAATACTGCCTTTCAGGAGAGACCAAGGAGGAAATCTACCAGCGAGTGCAACGTTGGCGCAAGAGTTCATGGATGGACTACAAGAAACACTGGGAAGCGGTTCGGGACGCCTGCCAAGGCTCTGACTGTAGTCACGTAGAGCAAAGGATCTTGCAGGCAGATAGCGTGCTCGCAGGACTCACCACTGTCCATGGACTTCCCCAAGTCAGGCAGATTCTGGAGACAGTGTTCGGGAACGACCGTGCCATCCCACCGGGGATCTATGGGCAACACTTGGCCGCCACTCACATAGATGTCCTGACCCTGGCACAGACCGTTGGCAAGGAAACGGGCACCATGGAGTTCGCCGGCGATCTAGTGGAGAACGACCCTGGAATAGAACTCGACCTCTTGTCTCAGGCGTATTTGTATGTAGAGACGGTATCGAAGCATTATGGCTGGGACTGCGATGAGATGCTGTCAGAGTACAAGGTGCTGACCCATTCCGATGCCGGGGCACGCACCAACCAGTGAATATCGGATAGCGGATCGGACTCCGCAACTGTATCTGTCATTCCCGCGCAGGCGGGAATCCAGGCTCTTGCGTGGGTTGTCTGGACCCCTGCCTGCGCAGGGGTGACAGGAGAGCGCGGAACATAGGCGTTCAGTTATTGAGGCGTCGAAAGCCGCGCAGGGTGTGCGACGCACACCAACGCTGAGGTCAGGGAAGACCGAAACGAGAAGTGTGGAACACGTTGGATTGGGATTGAAATGACCGACAGCAAGGATCTGTTGACGAAGTTGAGTGACATCTCGACCGAGAGCGAATTCTTCTCGCCCATGCCGGCCAACTACAAGAAAGGCAAGACCAAGTACGTGTTCGTGATGGGCACGGTCATGAGCGGCCTGGGCAAGGGCATCTTCTCTTCGTGCCTGGCCAAGCTCCTACAGGACAAGGGGCTCAAGGTCGCTCCGATCAAGCTGGAAGGCTACCTCAACGTGGATTCGGGGACGCTCAATCCCTTCCGGCACGGCGAGGTCTTCGTGCTCGACGACGGCATGGAATGCGATATGGATCTCGGCACCTACGAGCGCATGCTGGACCTGGACCTGAGCCGCTCCAATTTCGCCACGAGCGGGCAGATCTTCAGTTCCGTCCTGAACAAGGAACGACAGGGCGACTATCTCGGCCGCGACGTGCAAATGATCCCGCACCTCACCGGCGAGGTGAAGCTCAAGCTG
>CAZGRF010000042.1:0-14580 GCA_964527825.1 uncultured Pirellulales bacterium | reverse complement strand
CGTCTGTTCGCTCGGAGCGGCGGCATCCCCACCGAATTCCTGGATCGACGCTTCAAGATTGTCGGTGCACCACATCCGACCCGGGGCGACGGGCTTGTCTTCAAAGCCTTCGATTCCCTTGCCAAGGTACATCTTGAACGATTGAAACGTAATCCGGTTCGCCCGGTCGCTCAGCCTCGTATTGAGCTCGTCCTGCAATGGGATCAAAGGCTCAACGTCACTGACCCCCTCGTAGTAGTAGGGTTGCGCGATGTTCTGAATGTGCACGACAGGCAGGAATCCCCAGGGCATCTGGCCCTCGGCGACGAGCTCCTTGTCTTCGTAGCGCTGCCAGTATTCCGCGGACGTAATCTCCGTTACCGTAACGATTTGGCGACTGTCGGCCCGCTGGCCCGTGGTCGCCAGGAGGCGGGAAAGAAACGAGTTCTTCTTGCCGACAGCGTTCTTCTTCTGGCAGAAGTGCTGCACATAGTGCGTGATGGCCCGGTAGTCGTCTTCATCCAGAATAGGCAGTGCTCTCGGCGCCTCGATCAATTCCAGATCGATGGACTGCGCCAGTTGCAGCACGGAGGTCAGTGGAGAAGTGCGAGCAAAGGAGGGACTCGCGAGGTGCTCCACGATGCGGTGGGAGGGCCTGATGAGACAATCGACGAAGCCGTAGACGCTTCCGAGCACTGCCATATCCTGGAAGAAACCAAGGCCGCCGTTGGCCGCGAAGACTGCCTTCAAAATGGACTCGATTTCGCTGCGTCTTCGGCCGTCCGGCGCCTTGGAGACAATACTGATGGGCTTTCCGAATAGAAAATCAGCGGTGGCGTTCACGCGCCACGCGATGTCGTTCTCAACCACGACCTCTTTGCGCTGGATATCCTTGACTGCTCGCGCGTCAAAGGCTCCGAGCTGGGATGTGCGTGCCAGGCCGGTGATTCGGAACGGCAGCCCGGCCTCCTGTGCCTGGACATAGCACCGACCCGACTCGCTGACCTTGCGCTCGGCGGCCGTGCCACCGGCCACCTCGACAACCGGGTTGGCGTAATAGTCCCAGAGCTTTGAGAAGTGTTTGTGGATGTCCACGGAGTGCACGTCAACGAGCCATTCAAGATAGTCCGCGTCGAGGCGTGCGTCGCTGAAAACGTCAAGCTCAAATCCCATATCCACTCATCCCCATCTTGCAGGGCGGGGCTCCTGGCTCCGGTCCGCCCCGACGCTTCTCAACCGGCAGGCCCACATTTGTGCCTGCCTCCACAAAAGAAGGGTGTTGCGTGTTTTGAACGAAAAGCGGGGTGGGCAAAATCCGACTCTCTCTTGTAAGTGACTGGTGATAAAGGGAATAAAAAATCTGCAGTGACAGGCGTTTTTGGTTTTAAGGTGTTGCCTAAATTGAACGAAATTCAGGCCGACGGCACCCCATCTGAGTTCTGCCCGGAGCGCGTCAGACCGAGGGTCGAGGTGGCCTGTCCCGAGCGGCTTGCAGGGCTGGTCGTGTCGGGATATATTCTCGGAGCATTCACACCAAGTGGGTGGAGATCATCGTACGGACATTGGTTGAAGGGTGGGGTCCTTGAACGAAACGCATGGAGCATTGATCGCCTCGGAACTGTCACTGCGGCCGGGTCAAGTCGCGGCGACGGCCGCATTGCTCCAGGAGGGAGCCACGGTTCCGTTTATCGCACGGTATCGGAAGGAGGCCACGGGGAGTTTGGATGAGGTTGCGATCACGGCGATCCGCGACCGCCTCGGGCAGCTCAGGGACTTGGACGCCCGGCGCGAGGCCATCCTTAGGTCGCTCGAAGAACGGGGCCTGCTCACCGATGAATTGCAGAAGGACATTGTGCAGGCCACGAGCCTGACCGTGCTGGAGGATCTCTACCTGCCGTTCAAACCCAAGCGGCGCACGCGCGCCACGATCGCGCGCGAGAAGGGGCTGGAGCCGCTGGCTGAATTGATCTATGCACAAGACCCGGCAGTGGACCCTGCCGCCGAAGCTGAGGCCTTCGTTGATTCGGAAAAGGGGGCGGAGTCGGTCGAGGCGGCGCTGGCCGGTGCGAGCGATGTCATCGCCGAATGGGTAAACGAGGATCAGGCCGCGCGCGCGAGGATGCGCGAGTTGTTCTCGGAGAGGGGCTTGCTGCGGTCGCAGGTTGTCCCGGGCAAGGAAGAAGAGGGACGCAAGTACGAGGATTACTTCGACTGGGAAGAACCTGTCGCTAAGGCTCCTTCCCACAGGATACTGGCGATGCGCAGAGGCCGTCGCGATGGCTTCCTCAGACTACAAATCGTCGTTCCTGAGGAGCAGGCCCATCGCATACTCGAAGCCTTGTTCGTGCGCGGGCGTTCGGCATGTTCCGATCTGGTCAGGGAAGCCGTCGCCGATGGCTATAAGAGGCTCCTGGCGCCGTCCATGGAGACGGAGATCCTGACCTTGGCCAAGCTGCGGGCCGATCAGGAGGCGATTCGTGTCTTTGCGGAGAACCTGCGTCAACTGTTGCTGGCCGCGCCCTTAGGTCGCAAGCATGTTCTGGCAATCGACCCGGGTTTTCGCACGGGCTGCAAGGTGGTGTGCCTCGACCGACAGGGCCAGTTGAAGCATTCCGACGTGATCTACCCGCATCAGGGCGAGAACCGAGCAGCGGCGGAAACCACCAGACTGGCCTCGTTGTGCGAGCGATTCGACATCCAGGTGATCGCGATTGGCAACGGCACCGCCAGTCGCGAGACCGAAGCGTTCGTCCGGAGAGCCAAGCTGTCCAAAGACATTCCTGTGGTCATGGTTAACGAAAGCGGCGCATCAATCTACTCGGCGTCAGACGCGGCGCGAGAGGAATTTCCAGACGAGGATGTCACGGTACGCGGTGCCGTCTCAATCGGGCGAAGGCTGATGGACCCATTGGCTGAACTGGTAAAGATCGATCCGAAATCGATCGGCGTGGGGCAATACCAGCATGATGTCGATCAGTCCCTGCTGAAACGAGGGCTCGACGATGTTGTCATCAGTTGCGTCAACAACGTCGGCGTCGAGGTTAATACAGCCAGCAAGCAGCTACTCCAGTACGTCTCGGGATTAGGAGCGCAGTTGGCCCAGAACATCGTGGCGTATCGCAACGCGAACGGGCCGTTCAAGTCACGGGGGGAATTGAGGAAGGTGCCGCGTCTTGGCGCGAAGGCCTTCGAGCAATCAGCCGGCTTCTTGCGAATTCGGGACGCCGCCAATCCACTGGATTCCAGCGCCGTACACCCGGAAAGCTACGGCGTTGTCGACGCGATGGCGTCCGACCTGAACTGCTCGGTGGCGGACCTGATGAAAAACGATTCGCTGAGAATGAAGGTGCGGCTGCAGAACTACGTCAGTGACACGGTGGGGCTGCCTACGCTCGGTGACATCATGCAGGAGCTGGCCAAACCGGGCCGGGATCCGCGCGAGCAGTTTGAAGTCTTCAGCTTCGCGGACGGCATCAACAAGATCGAGGATGTCCAGGCCGGCATGCGGCTGCCCGGCATCGTGACCAACGTGACGGCCTTCGGGGCCTTCGTCGATATCGGCGTGCATCAGGACGGGTTGGTTCATATCAGCCAGTTGGCTGACCGCTTTGTGAGAGACCCCGGCGAGGCGGTGAAAGTCCATCAGAAAGTCGTGGTGACGGTTCTTGACGTGGACTTGGCCAAGCAGCGCATCAGTCTATCGATGAAAGGTGGATCGAAGCGAGGGGGCAACCCGGGCTGCAATTGAAACGCGGCTCTGCACGGGAGACGAACCGCGGCGAGCGCGGAGGCGTATGCACCGAGAGATAACCTTTGAGAAGGGCGTGAGAGGATTGTAGCCCAGTGGTAGAACGAGAAGAGTTGATCGATGAGCAGCATGATATCCTGACGCATCCAGGCAGGCGCGACAGGATATACATTCTGACGATTGATCCGATTCTGGCGGCTGATGTCTGCGAGAGAATCCAGGCGTATCCTAAGCTCACGGATTGCGAACTTGTCCGGTCGCGCGCGACCGCCATTCGGGATGCCGTCGAGGAGATCACGCAGTTCGCTCGGGATACGACTACGGCACGCATACTGATCCTTGACGTGCGGCGAGCCACCCTGCCGAAGCTGCGCGGGATCTTCAACACTGTCATCGGCTACAACCGCAGAGACATCAACAAGCTATGCTATACCATCCTCATTGGGGACGGCCCGCCGACCCTCTTTGCCGACGGTCGGGGCATCGATGTCTTTGTTCTCTACCTGGCCTCGCACCGGGTGGACTACCACCCAGCCGCTTTCTTCTTCGATCCGCTGCTCCACTACCGACCCGGCGAACTGGAAGCCCGCGCCATCGATGATGAGTTCACCCTGCCGGACCGCATTCCGCGAAGGCTGATTCCGTATTTTCAGAAAAGCGAGAATGTTAAGGTGGATAAGATCCGGTGTTTCTTTCGGGCGACGGGAAAGGATCACGAGACGTACCGTCGCAGGCGACGGATGCTCAAGCGCATGTACAAAAAGCGCATCGCCGAGCAGTACCCTGGCCGCGAGGGCCAGCTCAAAGCCTGGATGTCCCGAAAAGGACTGCACTTAGCCACGGAGCGGCTGCACCTATATCCGCTCTATTTCGAGGAGTGGGTTTACGACCTGATCCAGAAGGCCAGACAGAATGCCTTGGCCTCAGGAGACGACACGGCGTAGCCCTGCGAACCGGCCGAGAGAGCCCTGTCGGCTGCCCGGCGCACGAGTCACACATCTTTCTTGGTAATTCGTTGAAAATAGTGGACGCACTCCCCACCGAGAGTCTATACTCATCGGCGAACCAAGGAAAGCACCGGCTGTGTGACAAGGTGGTCATGTGGGGGCCGGTGCGAGGGATCGATGGACCTAATAACTCTATAAGGAGGTGGGGTTATGGGTGTTCAAGCACGTCACTTAGTCAAGTTGTCTCCGCTGGTCGTATTGGTTTCCGTGTTGTCTCTGGCAGGCTGCTGCACGAAGTGCACGGGCGACAAGTGCACGCCGCGAAGTCCCTGGCAGTCGCCGACGATCCACGCCACGCGCTCGCTTCTGCTGGTCAACACGCAGGAGTTGAGGATCGTTCTGCTGGATGGCGACCAGGCCAATCCAACATGTGTCGCCGAGAGCGGGGTGCGCGAATACCACCTTGTTCCCGGCGAGCACAGCGTCACCGCTGTCTTTCGCTATGCAGATAGTCTGCTTGCCGATGTGACAGGGCTGCCGCTCACGCTGACGCACGAGTTTGTACCGGGGCACGTGTATGTGGCCGTCTATCGCGAGCACGAGGGCGACGACCCCGAACCGGAGGTGGCCGTTGCCGAGGTCGCGAGTTCAGCCATAGGCGCACCGCCTCTGTACTGGTCTCTGGAAATCCTCGATGTGGCCGATGCGTGGAACTCCGAGCCGGAGGTCGAGGAAGCGCGTGCTTACAGCGCCTGGGTCATCGGCACCCAAGCCAGTCTGGGACAGGTACAACCACTGCTCGCTGATTGAGATTCGTCCGTGCAGCAGGCTGTCTGTCAGGCCCGGCTCCGGCGCGGCCTCGTACGCGACGAGTGTGATCTGCCAATGAACTGAGTAGCTCTGTAAGGAGGTAGGGCTATGTCTGTTCAGACAAACCGGTTGCTTGCAGCGTCCTTCTGTGCCGTGTCACTGGCGGCGTGCGCCCTCACGGGATGCTGTCGCCAGTGCGACAGCAAGTGCATGCCGAGAGGTCCGTGGGAATCGCCCACTACGCAGGCGATGCGTGCGCTTCTGCTGGTCAACACGCCGGAATTGCATATTCTCCGGGTCGATGGCCGGAATGTGAATCCATCGTGTGTTGGTGAAGGAGGGGTCCGCGAATACCACCTGCCGGTCGGTGAGCGCCGCGTCACGGCGTCGTTTCGCTATCAGGCCCCCGTCAGTGGCGGCCTGATCGGAGCCGTTGAGGGCAGACCTCTCACGCTCACGCGCCGGTTCATCGCGGGGCATGAGTACGTGGCTGTGTACCATGAGCATCCGTATCCGAAGCCGGACGCGGAGAGTCTCCTTGAGAAGGTGGCGGTCACGCTCTTCGCGCCGCAAGATCGCTACTGGTCCCTGGACATCGTTGACCTCGCCGACATTGGGCCTGACTCGGAACCGGAAATCAGGCGGGCGCAGGTCTACAGTTCGCTTATCAAAGAAGATAGTGCAGACTTGGGACGAGTCGAGTTTTGAACGTAGGTCCGACAGGTCAAATAGGATTTGGGGCCGGTACTCAGCCGCAACACGTGCAGTAGGTCCGGTCGGACTCCCAAACGGTGACGCAATGGAGTGCGGCCGGGTCGAATTTGCCTACCAGGCGCGCCCACGCAAAGGTGGCGAGGTTTTCGACGGTCGGGATCTTCTGCTGAAACTCCGCGACATCTGCGTTCAGGTTCTTGTGATCCACCAACGCGATCAGCTCGGTATCGACGACCTTCTGAAAATGGCCTGTCCGGAAGGCGTCGGTGTCGGTCGGTATCTTGACGGTGACTTCGACGATGTAGTTGTGCCCGTGCCCGGTGGGGTAGGCGCATTTGCCGAAGATCTCGAAGTTCTGATCCCTGCTGAAGCTGTCATTCCATAGTCTGTGCATCGCGGCGAATTCGAACTTCTCACCAAAGTAGACCACGCTCGGCTCTCTTGCGTCCATCGTTATTTTCCTGAAAGGGTTGAGCTTCAGAGTGAGCCTCTCGACCTGGGCCTCGCCGAACTCCCCCGCCAGCCGCTCCCGTGCCGATGCGAGCATTTCAATCACCGCGCTGAGACTGATGTGCTTACCCTGTCGGTGATGGGTGCGGATGCGCTCGGCAAAGACCGGCACCGCATGCCGGCGAGCCACTTTGTCGATCTCCGTGACGTTGACAACGAACCCGGTCTCCGGTCTGACCGGGCCGATGAGTTCCACGTCCAATTGCAGAAAGATAGCCAGCCCTTCACCGGCAGGGTTCGAGGTGTAAGCATTGGACCCTGCGTAGTCCTGCTCCAGAAACGGATTGACGGAGAAGCGAACCTGCCGAGCCAGGCGAACCATCGAAAGACCCCTCGCTACGGTGCACCCTGGTGCATGAGGCTGAGCACTTCATTACGACTGCGCGCATCTTTTTTGAAGATGCCGCGCAGAGCCGATGTCACCATCAGGGAACCCGGCTTCTTGATCCCGCGAATGGTCATGCAACTATGCGATGCCTGCAACACGACGGCGACGCCCATCGGCTTGAGGTTCTGCATCAAGAAGTCAGCGATCTGGCCGGTCAGCCGCTCCTGCGTGTGCAACCGATGGGCGAAGCAATCTACGATGCGAGCCAGCTTGCTGACGCCGAGGACTTTGCCGGTCGGCAGGTAGGCCACGTGGGCCTTGCCGATGAAGGGTAGCAGGTGGTGCTCGCAGAGGCTGTAGAACGGAATATCGCGTAGTAGTACGATCTCGTCGTATTTCTCCGTGAAGATGCTACGAAGATGAATGCCGGGATCTTCGAACATCCCGCCGAGCAGCTCGGCGTACATGCGCGCGACCCGGTCGGGCGTCTTCTGCAGTCCTTCGCGCTCGACATCCTCGCCGACCGCCAAGAGAATCTCTTGCACGGCCTGGCAAATGCGCTCGCTATCGATCTTCTTTCTTTTCGCTGCCATCGGTTCAACGCCCGGCCAGCCAGACCTGCCGGGCTATTTCTTCCCCACGAGATTCATGAGATAGGTTGTCAACAATCGCACCCCGAAACCGGTCGAGCCGCAAGCGGCGTACTCGGTTGCCTTCTGGGAGATGTCCATCCCAGCGATGTCCAAGTGTGCCCAGGTTGTCTCGCCGACAAATTGTCTCAGGAACGCGGCGGCCGTGCAGGCGCCGCCCCAGCGGCCGCCGGTATTGCGCAGGTCCGCGATCTTGCTCTTCATCTCCTCGGCGTACTCATCGCCGCTGGGCAGGTGCCACACACTCTCGCCACTTTCATCCGCCGCCTTGCGGAGTTGTGCGACGAGATCGTCGCTGTTGCTCATCAGCCCCGCTTTGTAGTTGCCCAGCGCCACCATGCAGGCCCCCGTCAGGGTCGCGATGTCAATGATGGTGTCGCACTTCTGTTTGACGGCATAGGCCAAGGTGTCGCAGAGAATCATCCGTCCTTCCGCGTCGGTGTTGAGAATCTCAACGGTTTTACCGCTGAAGGTGGTGACAATGTCACCGGGTCGGTAGCTCGACCCGCTCGGCAGGTTCTCGGCGGATGGGATCAAGCCGCACACGTTCAGGGGCAAGCCCAGTTCCGCCACGGCCTTCATCGTTGCCAACACGGCAATGCCGCCGCTCTTGTCCAGTTTCATCTGGTCCATGTCGGCGGACGGTTTAATGCTGATGCCGCCGGAGTCGAACGTTATCGCCTTGCCTACGAGGGCGATGGTCGGCATGCCCTTCGCCGGCTTGCTACTTGGCGTGTACTTGACGATGATGAGTCTCGGCGCGCTCTGCGACCCGGACCCGACCGCAAGGATGCCGCCCATCTTTTTCGCTTTGAGTTGTTTCTCGTCGAAGACCGTGCAGGTCAAGCCCTTCGAGCCTCGAACCATTTCTCTGGCAGCCTTGGCCAGAGCCGGAGGATTGATCACATTGGCCGGGCGGTTGGCCAGCGTGCGGGCGAGACTCTGGGCGCGGCCAATGACCGCGCCGTTGCTAACGCCCTGGTTGAGCGCTCTCGCCTGCTTGGACTCGGGCTCGGCCACTTCGACCTTGAGAGAGCCGAGCCGTCCGTTGTCGCCCTGCGTGACGAACTCGTCGTAGCGATAGCTGCCGAAGTGCGCACCTTCGGCCAGCGCCTTGCCCATTGCGGCGGCGGTGAACTTGCCGTCGAGTGCCTTGTGCAGAGCCAGTGAAACGCTCTTGAGCTTCATGTTGACGGCTTGATTGGCGGCGGTGGCTGCTGCCTTGCGAAGCGTATCGAGTTCCGCCTTCCTCTGCTCGCCCAGACCGATCAGCATCACACGCTGGGCGGCGATTCGACCGTTGCTGTAGAGGATAGTCGATGTCTTCGGCGCACCCTTGAAATCGCCCAGCTTGATCAGGCGACGGATCCCACCGCCCAGCTTATTGTCCAGAGCCTTCACGGTCTTGTCGAGGACCGCACTATCGGAGAAACACCCGGCGACAAGCATGTCGGTCTTGCACTTGGCCAAATCGACGGTTCGTGTGCTGATGTCTACCTTGATGATCTGCTTCATCAACCTATGTCCTGATTGGGGATTTCGGCTTGCGGATTCCCGACTGGAGGAGCCTCAGCACCAAGATTCAGAATCCGCAATCACCAATCTCCCATTTCTTATGTTTCCTTCTTTTTGTTCTTGGCACGGTAGTGCAAGTAGCTTTCGATGAAGCTGTCGAGATCGCCGTCCAGAACGGCATCCACGTTGCCCGTTTGGTGGCCCGTGCGATGGTCTTTGACCATCTGGTAGGGTTGGAGCACATAGCTGCGGATCTGGTTACCCCAGGCAATCTCGCCCTTGTCGCCGTAGAGCTTTGCTACTTCGGCGTCGCGTCTTTGCTGTTCGATCATGTAGAGCCGGGACTTGAGCACCTTCATCGCCTGGGCCCGGTTTTTGTGCTGACTGCGCTCGTTTTGACACTGCACCACGATCCCTGTCGGGACGTGGGTGATGCGCACGGCCGAGCTGACCTTGTTGACGTGCTGACCGCCGGCGCCGCTGGCCCGATAGAAGTCGATGCGAAGATCGTCTTCGTCGATCTCGACCTCAATATCCTCGTCAAACTCAGGGACACAGTCAATGGCCGCGAAACTTGTGTGCCGGCGGCTCTGTGAATCGAACGGGCTGATCCGCACCAGCCGATGTACGCCGACCTCACACGAGAGCTTGCCGAATGCGAACGGGCCGACTACGCGCAGAGTAATCGAACGGATGCCTGCCTCTTCGCCTGGCGTGATGTCCAGCTCTTCATACTTGAACCTGTTGGACTCGAAATATCTGCAGTACATTCGCAGCAGCATATTGGCCCAGTCGCAACTCTCGGTCCCGCCCGCCCCCGCGTGGATGCTGAGGAAACAATTCCGCATATCCTCCGGTCGCGACAACAGGCCCTGCAATTCGATCTGCTCGCAACGCTTGACGAGGATGCCAACGTCGTCGGCGAGCTGCCCGAGCTCGTCTTTGTCGGCTTCCTCAGAGGCCAGCTCGTACAGTTCGATCAGATCCTGGATTTCCTTCTGCAGTTCGTCGACCGGCTCGACAACCGCTTTCAAAGCGCTCAACTGACTCGTCACGCGCTGGGCGGCCTCCTGATTGTCCCAGAACCCGGGCTGGGACATGCGGTTCTCCAACTGGCCTAACTGTGCCTTCTTGCCCGGCAAGTCAAAGCCAGTCCCGGATCTTGTCCACCCGGGCCTCCAAGTCGACGATCACACCTTTAAGTTCAGCTACTTCCATAAGCACTCCATGGCTCGTCGGGCGTCCTTCGGTTGCGTGGCTCGTTACGTCGTACGGTTGCGACTGACGGCGCCGCCCCACGATGCACGCAACCGAAGCGAGCCGCGCAACCTCAACCGCGTGACGATGCTTCATATTTCAGATTCAGTCGCGTTTTCGATTGCGGCAGGTCAGGGGTTATACCACATCCGTGCGGGTCGTGCAACCCTACCTTCCGGAGCGCGCCTTGCGAAGGGGTGGCATGCCCAAGCGATGCGTGGGTCTACTTCTCCAGCAGGCAGCGCCAGAGTTGGCGCAATCCGGGCCGCTTTCCGTACAGCAGAACGCCCGTGCGGAAGACCTTGGCCGCTGCCCAGACGCCCGCCAGGACGCTCGCAATCAGCAGGAGGACCGAACCGATGATCTCAACTGTCGAGATGCTGACGCCGGTAGAGAGCCGGAGCATCATGACCATGGGCGTGGCGGGAGGCACGAACGAAAGAACGTGCGCCAGCGTGCCGTTGGGATTCTGAGCCAGTGGCATCCAGGAAATCAACGGGATGATAAACAAGAGCATCACCGGCATCATCAGGCTTTGCGTCTCCTTGACGGTATTGCAGACCGAGCCGACGCCCGCCAGTATAGCGCTGAACAGGGTGAAACCAAGGAGGTAATAGACAAGGAAGAAGACAACCAAGCCGGGCCCCACCGTGATCTGGATGCCCTGATGGCGTGCGGCGACATAGGCCCCCACGCCCCATAGGGTGGTCACCGTCAGGCCGATGGCCGCTAAGCCGGCGATCTTGCCGGCCATCAACTCGAAGTGACTGATGGCCGAGAGCAACACCTCAATGATCCGAGAGTTCTTCTCCTCGATGATGCTGCTGAGCAAGTGCTGGCCGGTGCCGGCGATACCCAAGAAGATCAAGTACATGAACGCGAACGGAACCAGCATACGGGCCACCCGCTGCCCCTCACCCTGTACGTGTTCCTGCCCGGCCTCCGCGCCAAGCTCGATCTGCTGTATCGCCACGTTGCGGATCCTCTGGAGCATTTCTTGATCCAGACCTCGCGCCTGACAACGCGTGTCCACGACCGCTTTGCGAAGCAGACTCTCAATGGTCCAGAAAACGTCCACCTGAGCCGGTTTGGGCTTGTATGTATAGAAGCGGACCCCGCCCAAGCCCTCTGTTAGACCGGCGTCCAGGACGGCGTATGCGTCCATCTGGCCTTGGCGCAACCGCTGTTTGCCTTGCTCTTCGGTCACTTTGGCATCGTCGAGAGGGTCTACAACCACCAGCACCAGCGGACTCTGAGCATGAGACTGATTGTGCTCAGCGAACGCCGCCTCGACCTTCTGAGACAACTCCGGCGCAACGCACGTTATTCCAACCTTGACCGGCGGGCGCTGCTTGCCCTTGCTCCGACCGATCCAAGTGCTGACGGCGATAACGCCGCCGATAATGATCGGCAAGAACAGCAAGCTCAGCAGGAACGTCTTGGTCTTGACCGTCTCGACGTACTCCCGCCGGGCTACCTTAAGAATCTTCTGCATGGTTTGCTCCGACGAGCCGCACGAAGATTTCGTGCAGGGAAGGCTGCTTGATCTCGAACGCCCGCACGCGCGCCCGCTCGACAAGGAGTCTCAGCAAGTCCTGAGGATCGGCGTCGTCCACCAGCCGAATCTCCCAGCGGCGTCCTTGTGGTTTGACCTCGCGCACGATGCGCAGTGCTCTGACGAAGCTGGCGTCGCCCTCCAGTTCGGCCGAGATGGTATGCGACTCGTGGCCCGCCCGAATCGTGTCCAAGCGGCCGTCAATGACGGCTTTGCCCCCGTTGATCAGGACGATGAAGTCACATAGCTGCTCGGCCTCGTGCATCACATGCGTGGAGAAGAGCACGGTCCGGCCCTGTCCGCGCATCTCGTTGAGGATATCTCGCAGTGCGTCCTGGTTCACCGGATCGAGGCCGGAGAACGGCTCATCGAGGATCACCAACTCTGGATCGTTAATCACGGTCACCGCGAACTGAAGTTTCTGGTGCATCCCGCGCGACAGCTCTTCGACTTTCTTGTTGGCATGCTCCGCCAGGGCCACCCGCTCCAGCCAGCGCGGCACGCACTCGCGCAACTGATCGTTCGTGAGTCCCTTGAGGGCCCCGAAATAGGCAAGCACCTTGGCTGCGGTCATCTTGCGGTACAAGCCGCGCTCCTCCGGCATATACCCAACGCGGCGGCGAGCGAACACAGAGTCTCCATCGCCAAACAGCCGCACCACGCCCTCGTCGGGCCGTATGATGTCCATGATCATCCGAAGCGTCGTGGTCTTGCCGGCCCCATTAGGTCCGAGAAAACCGTATACGCAGCCGGTAGGAACGCGGACGCTGAGCCCATCGACCGCCCGTACCGGACCGAACGACTTGCAGACACTCTCCAGTTCGATGGCGTTCATATCATATCTTCCGCCCATTTCAGAAGCGCGCCACGATTCTACCACCTTGCAGCTCGTAGCTCAATCAGCTACCATCATAGACGCTGGAAAGAGGCGAATAATCACTCGGCCCGACCCATTCGACGCTCGCAAACGGACATGAAACGGATCATCTCAATCTCCAGACGAACGGACGTCCCGGCCTTCTATGGCGGCTGGTTCATGCAGCGTGTGAAGGAAGGCTTCGCCGGCGTGGTGAATCCCTTCGGAGGCAAACGCTACGTCGTGTCTCTGAGGCCGGAAGATGTGGTCTGTTTTGTCTTCTGGTCGAAGGACTTCACGCCCTTTGTGGATTCACTCGAGGTGCTTGATCGGCTCGGCTACAAGTTCTATTTCAACTACACCGTCACGGGTCTTCCGGCAGTCTTTGAGAACGGCGTGAACGGGACGAGAGCGCTGACGACTCTGAAGCTTCTCAGCCGGCGCTACGGCCCGGCGCGCGTCACCTGGCGGTTCGACCCGATCATCATTTCCTCTATCACCGACACCGACTTTTACGTCGAGACTTTCGAACGTCTTGCCCGCCAGTTGGAGGGCTTCGTCGAACGCTGCACCTTCAGCTTCGTCACCACGTACGGCAAGGTCAAACGGAACTTTCGCGGGCTGGAGCGGACGGCGGGTGTGACGGTCATCGATCCTGGGGAGGAGGTCAAGGTTGAGCTGGCCAACAGCCTTGCGGATATCGGCGCCGACCATGGCGTGACGATGCATTCCTGCTGCGGCGATTATCTCGTGGGGGATCGAATAGAGAAGGCCCACTGCGTGGACGGCGTTCTCATCCAGCGGCTCTTCCATCCCGAGGGGCTGTCGTACCATGCCAAGCCCACCCGGCCGCAGTGCGGCTGCACCGAGAGCGTCGATATCGGCACCTACGACACGTGCCCCCATGGCTGCGTGTACTGCTACGCCAACGCGAACAAAACCATCGCCCGCCGAGCCTTCGAAGACCACGACCCCGCCTCCGCCTTCCTGGGTCTTGCCAAAGCCCAATCCGACGAACTGATTTCAGATTCCGGATTGTAGATTAGAGGTCGCTACTACGAGTCCCAAATGCCAAACAGCAAACGGAGGTAAGACGGATTCCCATCTGGTTTTTCGTTGAAGTCTCCACGCCTGTCCTGTAGATTCCAGGTTGCGGGCATGCTTTGATGAGTTGCTTCTCTGATAGCCCTGATGAGTTGGTCTTGTGCTCGGTGCACCACCAAGGCGCAGACCGGTCGGCCTTGGCCTGCGTACTACAGACATTCAGTCTTTGTTGAACGATCAGTTCAGGGAGGCATGTGAAATGCGAGTGGCTACATTCAATGTCGAGAATATGTTCCAGCGTGCAAAGGCGATGAATCTGGATACCTGGGCAGACGGGAAGGCAATCCTGCAAGACTACAAGGACTTGAGCGAGCTGATCCAGGAGCCACAGTACTCGGCTGCGATCAAGTCCAAACTGCTCAAGATCATGAACCGGCACAAGGGGTTGATTGCCAACGAACAGAGCAAGTTCATCCTCCTTCGCAGGGTCCGAGGGAAGTTCGTCACCCGACCCAAAGGCAAACCCGCCGAGATTGTCGCCAAGGGACGAAGTGACTGGATCGGCTGGTTCGAGTTGACGAAAGAGCCGGTCAAAGAGACCGCTACCGAGAACACCGCTCGTATCATCGACTTGGTGAATGCCGATGTACTGTGTGTTGTCGAGGCC
>CAZGRF010000041.1:0-14667 GCA_964527825.1 uncultured Pirellulales bacterium | reverse complement strand
GGAGCCGAAAGGACGGTATTGGCACCGGAGCCCATCGGCAGCGTACCGGTTTTGAAGGGCCTTGCATAGAGATACCGGGAAGGTGCCTGTCATCGGGCTGGCGTGCGACAGCACGGCGATCTCTCCTTCGTCGGCGGGCAGGCCCAGTTTCCGCAGGGCCGTCACCGCTGCCGCCGGCCCGCAGGTATACCCTGTCGTCTGAAGACACACGCCGTTAGCGTCGATCGTGGTTTCGAGGTTGGCCAGGCGGTTCCGGAGCAGAGCCGGCGCCAGGAACGGCAAGATGGATGACCACAGCAGCAGAAAGGTCATCGCCAGGCACGCGACGACCTTCTCCCACCTGCGAGGCAGCCGCGGCACCAGTGTCGAAAGGCCCAGGGTAATGGCCAGAGCCAGAACGACGAGCCTTGATCGACTCGCGACGATCCAGGAGAAGGGTTCTGCGAACTGAAAGGCAGAGCTGCACCGACCCAGCGCCAGTATGGCGATCAGTGAAAGGGAAAGCGCATAAGCAAGCGCCCAGTACGGTCCGCGAAGGCGCCGAGACATTCCGCCGACGACCACGCCCAGCAAGGCTACCAGGGCAACACCTGCAGTCTCCAACCAGGGACTCATCCACACCGTCCTCCAAACCACGTCTCTACAACAACGCATTATATCAGACGGGGAGGGACAAGTCAAGCGGATTCCCGACGTGGTTACGCTTCTTTCTCGCGACAGAGCGGCGCACCTACGCTTATGCCGGCGCAACGACATAAGTGAGGATGGGGTTTGGCCCATGCAGTCTTTGATGGCTGCGTGTTGCTGGAGAAGTCAGAAGGGCGCGCGTCGAGGAGCTAGGGAGCCTATAGGAGTTCAACGAGAAGGTACACGCCCGCTACCAGTGCCGACAGCACAACGATCGCGAGGGCTGAAACGGCGACAATGGCAGACGGCCGGTCTTCCATCACTCCTCTCCACAAGCCTTTCCGGGCGGATGGCTTCGCCACTTGCCGTCTTGGCCACGCGTAGGCGTCGGAGGGAACCGGCGGACTCTGGAATCCGCGCGCGGAGCGCGACGCTTGTCTGGCGTCAGTGAACCCACCCGCCGATGTCCTCGGTTGCCTATTCACGGTCGGCCTTCTTAGGGTCCTCGTGTTGGATGCGGGCCTGGTCAGTGCGGCCGTGCCGGACGGCGGGAGCTTTATCTGCGACGCATAGACCTCACGCGACTCGTAGCCGCCGCCGCGGGGCGAAACGTTCTCCGTGTGCGTTTGCAGTGGTTGCTCGTGCCGTTTCGGATGGTCCGGGCGCCGCATGACCGCGAGGCTGCGGATGTCCGATACTCGCACAAGCCGATCTGCGCCGTCGCGAAACTCAGGAAGGATGCCCTTGGCAAGCATTGCTTTGAGTTGCGGCTCCGTAGTGCGAAGCCACGCGGCGGCTTCCCTCAGTGTGCAGAACATGCGAGCCATTGTCCTCGTTCCCATCCAAACCCTGTCTACGGAGACAGCAAAGCCGGCACAGCGGTTACGAAGCATAGCCGTGCTGCCATTGCCGGTGTATCAGGAGATTCGGTTCGTTGGGTGCCGACCATTACCGTTTTCAGTGAGACTCTCAACTTTCGCTTCCGATGCCTAAAGACGGTTCCCAGAAAGACCGATATGGAGAGTGCTTGGGAGGATCGGCACAAATGAAGGTGATTGCACTGGTTAACCAAAAAGGCGGGTGCGGCAAGACCACCACCGCTGTCAACCTGGCGGCCGCCATAGCGGAACAGCAGAAGCGTGTCCTGCTCGTTGATCTGGACCCGCAAGGGCACGCCACGATTGGCCTGGGCTGGGACCCGGACGTGCTGGACCGGACCGTTTATGACGCGCTTACCGACCCGCAAGTCTCGTTATCAGACACTCTGGTGGAAGCCCGGATGAGCCAGGTTTCGCTCGCGCCGGCGGGTATCGTCCTGGCCGGTGCTGAGATCGAACTGACGCTCGTAAACGACAGAGAGTTGGTCTTGGCTCGCCAACTGGCTTCTGTCCGGGATCGATTCGATGTGTGTGTGATCGATTGCGCACCGTCGTTCGGGATACTCACGATCAGCGCGCTGATCGCAAGCACCGATGTCATTGTGCCGGTTCAGGCCCAATATTACTCGCTGGAAGGTCTCAGAAGAGTGCTTGAGACCGTCCGCCTGATCCGAAAGCGCTTCCATTCGCAGTCGGCGGAGAATCTCCGTATTCTCTTGACCCTCGTCGAAGACAGGACCGTCGTCAGCAGGCAGATCCAGCTCCAAGTGCGAGACATTTTCAAGTCGATGGTTTTTCGGACCGTGGTTCATAATGACGTGAGATTGTCCGAAGCCCCGAGCGCCGGCGAACCGGCTCTCGTTTATGCTCCACGAAGCAGAGGCGCCATGGAGTATCGCAGAGTGGCGCAGGAGGTGATGCAAAGTCCGGAATCGGTGGAGCCTGTCAGCCGCGGCAAGCCGCGAAGAGGGATACATAAGGACTTGTCGGCGTTCTTCGATGGATTCGCGACACCCGGTGCGAGTGGTCCGGAAAGCGCCGGTGAAGAGCCGAGCTCAATCGATGAGGAGCTTGTGCTGAGTACGTGAGCGGTGCTTATCGGACTCCGCCGAAGGGCGACAGCCGACTCAGTGCTGCAAGGATGCCGGCTGCCAGAATCCTTTCACGATGTTTGCTGCCGAGCCTGCCTCGAAGAGAATCACCACGGACCTGCCTCCGGGCCAATAACTGGCTGCAAGTAAACTGCCACAGCGTAACCGTCGATATGTCTGGGAGAGCGCGGGCGGCATTTAGGCCCGTTGTCTATTTGCATGGAGGCTACCCTGTATCATAGTTTAGGTGAGAGTCAAAGTGTGTGATTCCTCCGTCCGGACGGAAGGGGTGGTCAGCACACGGGGAGGAACATGGATTCTGGCGTGACGCACATCTCGGAAGCCCCTTCGCTGCTTGGCGCAGACACAGGGCTCCAATTGGGAGACCTGCTGGTACAGCGACGTCTGATAACGCCCGAGGACTTGCAGAGGGCCCTCGAAGAACAGCGCAAGAGCGGCGGGCGCCTCGGCGAGGTGTTGCTGCGGCTGGAGGTCATCGACGACTCGACGCTCACAAATATTCTGGCCGAACACCTCTCCATTGAACGGATCAACCTGGAAGACTTGACCACGATCGATACTCGCATAGCCCGCATGCTGCCGGAGGCGATTGCGAAGCGGTTCTCTCTGGTAGCCGTCGGCGAGGAGGACGGTAAGCTTGTCGTTGCGATGGCCGATCCGCTGGATGTTTTCGCCATCGACACCGTTATGCTGAGAATGCAGCGGCCGATCAAGCCTTTGATCAGCTCCAACCGAGAGATCCAGAGGGCGATAGATCTCATTTATCACAGCTCCGATATCGAGGAACGCCAGTTGCGGGACCTGATCGCGCTCGAGGCGGATGGCGAGGAAGGCCCGACTGAGAACGTTCTGGTTGAGGAGTCTCCTCAAGTCGAGACCGGCGGCGAAGAAGCTGCCAACCAGGCGCCGGTTATCCGGTTTGTCGGACTGCTGCTAAAGCAGGCGGTCAAAAGCAGAGCCAGCGATATCCACATAGAACCGCAGGCAAATACCACCATGGTGCGCATGCGCGTGGATGGATTGCTGCGAGACATGGTTCCGCCTCCCAAGAAGATGCAAGCGGCGGTTGTCGCGCGGATCAAAATCCTGGCGCAGATGAACATAGCCGAGCGCCGGCTACCCCAAGACGGCCGACTGAGGATCAGGACTTCGGGAAGAGACATCGACGTCCGCGTATCGACGATCCCGACCATCTACGGCGAGAAGGTCGTAATGCGCATACTCGACTCTTGCGCCGTGAACCACGACCTCTACCGCCTCGGCCTGGAGCCTGAAGCTTTGCTTGAGTTCCGGACCATGCTTTCCCGGCCCCACGGAATCATCGTTGTCACCGGCCCGACGGGCAGTGGCAAGAGCACCACACTCTACGCGGCGCTCAACTATCTGAAGGACCCGGCCATCAACATCACAACGGTCGAGGACCCGGTGGAATACCGGCTCGCCGGCATCAACCAGATTCAAGTGAAGCCTGAGATCGGGCTCGATTTCGCTCGGTGTTTGCGGGCGATTCTCCGACAGGACCCGGATGTGGTTCTCATAGGCGAAATGCGCGACAAGGAAACGGTGGATATTGCGATCAAGGCCTCCTTGACCGGCCACCTTGTGCTTAGCACCTTTCACACGAATGACGCCCCCAGCACGATCAGCCGGCTCACCCATATGGGCGTCGAGCGTTATCTGCTGGCATCGACGCTCAATCTCATCATGGCGCAGAGGCTCGTGCGCAAGATATGCGATCACTGCCGGGAGCCAGAAGAGGTGACCGAGGATACCTTGAAGCGTTTGCGGGTAGACCCAGAACAGGCCCATGACGTAGCGTTCCAGCATGGCAAAGGATGCAGCGCCTGCGGCAATACGGGTTACTCCGGTCGGCTGCCGATATTCGAGTTCTTGGTCGTGGATGCCGACATCTCACAGCGGATCGTCGCGAACCAGAGCGAGGCTGAAATCAGGGCCGCCGCACGCCAAAAGGGTTCTGGCGGTCTTCTCGAAAATGGGGTGCGCGCGGTGTTTCGAGGTCAGACGACCGCGGAAGAAGTCCTCAGAGTCGCCTCGACAACGGACAAATAGAAACAGGACGTGAGGGGGCCCGGTCGGGAACCACGAATGGGAAGCTATGTGTACATAGCCCGCGATGCGGGTGGGTTGCGACGAGAAGGAGTGTTGCCGGCGGCGACACCTCATGAAGCCATCGAGGTCCTGCACCACCGAGGCCTGACTCCTATAACGGTTGAGGAGACCTTTGCCCAGAAGAAGGGCAGGCAGCGCGCTGCCACTCGCAGGCGGGTCAAGTCGGCGGAGTTAGCCACCTTGTCATGGCAGTTGAGCACGATGATTGACGGTGGCATCGCCATCACCACGGCGATCGAAATCGTGGCAGGCGACACCGCCAATCCCCAGCTCCGAGTCGTTCTGCATCGAACGCTTGCAAAGGTGAGCGAGGGCCGGCCTCTCTCAGACGGTCTGAAGGAATTCCCGCAGGTCTTTTCACGAATTGCGATCGCGATCATCGTCGCGGGAGAAACCAGCGGAAACCTGGGCCAAGCGTTGCAGACTCTGGCGGAACACTTCGAGAGTAGAGACAGGCTTGCCAGGAAGGTCAAAGGCGCATTGGCTTACCCCGTCTTCGTCCTGGTTATGATCTCCTCGATTGTCGCGGCCATAATGGTGTTCGTTGTGCCGCGGTTCCGCACGATCTTCGACCAGCTTGGCGGCAAGCTGCCTGCCTTTACGCGTGCGTTCATGCGATTCCACGAAATGGTGTCTCACGACGGGCTATACCTGGCGGTTGCTATGGCGGCGGTCGTCGGCGCCGGCATCCTCTTCGCGAGAACGAGCAAGGGGCACAAGGTATTCAGTCAGGTCGTACTCAGCCTCCCGCTATTCGGAAGGCTCATTTCCGAGGCGTTCGTGGCGACGTTCTGCAGCACGATCGCCATGCTTCTGGAAGCAGGAGTTCCTGTACTTGACGCGTTCGAGATACTTCGGGGCATGACCGGCAACGACGTCATCAACTCTGCCATCGCGACGGCCAAGCAGCACATCACGGGGGGGGCCAACATATCGGTCAGCATGGCAGCGGCGGGTTTCTTTCCCAACATGGTGGTCAAGATGACCCAGGTGGGCGAAGAGAGCGGATCGCTTGCCTCGGTTCTGCGGAGGACAAGCGCGCACTACGAGCGACGGATCAGCTCCACGATAGATACGCTGACGGGTCTCATGGAGCCTCTGATGATTGTTATTATCGGCGCCATAGTGCTCGTTGCTGTCATAGCGCTGTATTTACCGGTCTTTACTATTTCGGACATGGCGAGGTGAGCCGGTCACATCACCTTCAACCCGGGTCTCCATGGTCGCAGGAGACGAGAGGGCAAGTATTGGCAAAGTCGTTTGCCTGTTTTGCCGATAGATGATGAGACGAAAAGCAACGGGTGACGGATCATCTACTTCGGACACCGGTGCGGTGAGTTCCGTACTGTGTACATTCTCAAACGGAGGCAGGGAGTCTCCTGGTAACGTATGGTTTTGGGAGGTGCAGCATGAAGAGTAAAAGTGGCTTCACAATGGTGGAATTGATGGTGGTTGTCTTGATCGTTGGGATTCTCGCCGCGGTGGCTGTGCCGCTCATGAGCGGTCGGATCGACGCATCGAAATGGTCGGAAGCCAAGGCGGGGATGGGCACGATTGCTTCGGGGCTGCGAGCCTATGCGGCGGAGAAGGGCAGTTTCTCCAGTACTCCGACGTTGGCCCAGATCGGCATTTCGAACACCGACTTGGACGGCACCTATTTTTCTCATGACGCCTACGCGATCACCTCGGCTTCGGCCAGCAGCGGGCAGGTCTCGTTTGTGATTACCTGCACAGCGGCATCGTCCACACGGGGCGGCAAGCCCAGTAGCCCGCCGTCTATGACCCTCACTTGCAACGAGGCGAATAGCTACGTGGCGACCTTTGCGGAAGGCAGTAGCAGCTAACAGACAGAACGCCGATGGACGAGAACAGGTGTGGTGTTTGCCTCGTCTACTCCGAGCGCTGGCGACCGGTGCGGATGACATGTGGATGGCACAAGACTTCAGAGGTCGTGAGTTCAGCATCAGTCGCGGGGACGCGCGGCGCGGCGATCTCGCAAGCGGTTCGACGCTTATCGAGGTGATGGTAGCTGCCGTCATTCTGGTGGTAGCCGCCTTGGGTGCTCTGCGGTGTCAATACTATGCCGCCGGGCATGGCAGGATAGCCCGTGCCGAGATCGCAGCCGCTCGCATCGCGCAATTGCTTCTTGAAGATTGGAAGAGCACAGGTGGGTCAACGGAATATGATCCCTCCGGCCTGGGCCTGGGATTCTCCCAGCCTCTGACCGTGCCCGACGGTTTCACCACCGCCGAGGGGCTGGGAGTGGTGCTGAATGACGCCGTACATGCCATCACCGTGGATGACACGGCCATGCTGGTGATGTTGAAGTACCTGGATGTGAACCAGGATGGCCAAGCCAGTGCAGCACTTCGGCAGCTTGCGGTCGTCGTGCGATTCGCAGGAGATGACGATGGCGGTTCGGACGGTCGCTTTGCCGAGATGACGCCCGTCACGCTGGTCACCTATGTCCGGCTCGACGGGGCGGACGGTTGAGCCGGCTGTTAGAACTCGCAAAGATGCCGCCGTTCTCGCGGCCCAGAGACTGTAGCTGGGCATGGTATGTGTCCACAGTAGCGCTGTACACGAAGAAGGGCCAGGTGCATCACCGACGCAGCACATTCCGTTCCGGCACAACGCTGGTGGAGTTGATGATTACCGGCGCCGTCGCCCTCGTTCTTGTTCTGGCAATCGGGATTCTGCTTGATGGCGGCAACCGTGCGTGGTTGAACACCTACGATGTGATGCACAGCAGGCCGAACGAAGCGGCCCAGATTGTCAGGGCTGCTTTCGGGGCCCTCGGTCGGAGATCGAACCGGAGCAGCTACGTCCTATACCGTGTTGACCAGGAGGTCTTCACCCCCGTTCTGGCGGATCCTTCGCAACCTGAGTCAGTCGTCTTCGGCGATGCTGTGGAGTTTCGATACTGGGACGTCAATCTGGATGCGTCCGACAGCCACAATGTCATGGATACGGACAGGATTGCCACTGCCTATGCGCTTTTCTACCTTGAGGGGGAGCGGCTAAAGGTTGATTACGGCCCCTATCCTCCTGGAGCGGTGCCTGCACAAGGCGGGCGCAGAAACACCACGGGTGTGACCACGATGGTCCTCGCGGAGAATGTCACCGCCGATCCCGACACGGGTGCCTTCAGCCACACGGCCAGTGCCGGCGTTGGGCACGGCTGTGTACGGTTGCATGTGACTCTGACGGATCCGGACAGTGGTGACACCACTACAGTAATGACGGCAGCACTGATGCGCAATATATGGCCAAGGTGAGGCTGGTTTCTGACGGCAGGTCAACCATGACCGCGAATCCGAAATACCGGTTTCTGGAGCGTAGCAGTCGCAACGGTGTTGTGCTCGGCCTGGTTGTCATATCCCTGAGCATCCTGACCGCTTTGGGAGTCGGGCTGCTCGCCGTCGGCTACGGCGCGCGACGCCACGCGGTCGCGGCGAAGGCCGAACTTGTGGCGATGCTCGCGGCTGAGGCCGGCTACGAGAAGGCCGTCTTCTGGATGAGCCAGCAACAGGATATGTTGAGCACTCTGCAACAGGGAGCTCCCGGCGCAAGCGGAACCGTGACGTTTCCCGATGGCTCTTGTACCTACCAGGTCAGTCTGTTCACCTTTGTCGGCGCTCGACCTGTGTTTCGCGTTGTGTGCCAGGGTCATAGCGGTGCCTTCGCCAAGACTGTCGACGTGCTCGTGGTGCAGGCCGTCAGTGGCTGGGACATGGGCATGTGCCGCATTCCTTGCAGCTCCACAGGGACTGACGAGGTCAACTTCGTCAGCGGAGAAACCATAGACATGCCGATCAGCATCAACAAGCTGGACGACCAGCCCGACCGGAGGGATATCTACGTTTGGGGGTCTCCCGACTTCCTGGCGCCTATAGCGATGGGGGAATCCAGGTATGCCGCGGGAGGCTCCGACAAGTACTACGGCGTCATGGGTCTTTTCGATAGCGGCATATATTTCAACCAGCCTGCCAGCAGGATAACGGATGAAAGCTCGGTGGCGATGAAGGTCGATCGTTTTCGCACGAGCACAAAGGCTCAGTACTGCTTTACCCCGAGCGCCACGCCTTGGATCAGCAGCGGTCAACCGGCGGTACAGCTTGAGTTCTTCGTAGAAGGTGGCGTCGGCAAAGTCCGAGTGACGAACGATTGTACGGTGCGCGGCTTTCAACAGAACAGCGATTGGAAGACGTACGACTTTCGGATCAAACCCGGAACGAACGGACGGCGTTACGAGAGGTACGACATCTACGCATACCACGTTGTTCCCGATGACGCAGACAGCACAGGCCAACGATTTGTCGCGGCCATCGAAGACACCTATGTCACGCAGTCGTTCGGCGGCGTCGATTCCGAACCAGGCGGACAGATCTTCGTCAATGGAAACGTCATCATCGGCGGCGATCTTAGCGACCACGGCAACGACCAGGTGGTCAAGGGCACGATTACCGTGGCCGCGACCGGCAACATCTGGGTGGCTGACTCTGTCTATGTGGACGGGCCGCACGATGCTGACGGAGAACCCACCATGGGGAACCCCAATGCTTTAGGCTTGTTGGCCCAGAGGGTCGTCAAAGTGGTGGACCCGGGTCTTAGCCTCATGGACGGGGTCCCCGGCGCCACTGGATATGATTACGCTCCTATCGGCAGGCCGGATCATCCCGATGCCTCTCCACCCGGCCAGGGAGGCGGCGGCCGCGGTCGCGGCCGGGGTGGTCGCAGAGACGACGAGGACTACTATGAGAGGCACCTGCCCGACCCCACGGTTCTGGAGGCGGCCATCACCGTAGGAGGCGGTGGCTGGGGCGCGGAAAACGTGCCGCGCGGCCAATACGGTGGGCGCAAACCGTGCGACGGGAGGGAAGATTACCTTGTGATCCACGGCTCCATCGCGGAAGCCATCAGGGGTGTCATCGGAGTGATCAACACGAACGGCTATCTGAAGTCCTATCACATGGACCAACGCCTTCTCACAGGCATTCTGCCGGGCGACATTGGGTTGCGAGGCAAGTTCGTGCCTGCGCCCGCAGGCTGGCGTGATTATCGGCCCGATCAGTAACCAGGCGGCGCCTGCGTGTGCGCCAACGCGGCAACAGGACACAAGGCAGGTAGATCCGCGCGAACATGAGCGACACGCCCAGGTGACGTTTGCCTCCCGGGCACGCCCTGAAACCCACTGAGGCCGCCGTTCTTGACCCTCCACAAGCCTCGTAGTCACTAAAGTCGTTGCCTGGTTGTGCCGAAAACAATACTGCTATCCCGCATGGAGGCCGGTGTACGGACTGTCTGTAGAGAGCGGGGATGAACGCTCCGAATTTGCAGACCACGGTTCAAGGTACGCAAAAGCTCAATGAGCGATCGTTGTCGGCAGAAGACAGTCAAAACATGTAGAGAACGTGTGGGAACTGCCGACGGTCTCCAGGATGTATCTCATACGGAAGGATGTGCTCGCGTGGGTGGGAAAAGATCTCCACGTCTGATGCGACGGCCCCTCATTGGTCTGGATGTCGATTCGTCCTCGGTGAAGATGATCCGGCTGCGACGGCGGAACGAGGAGTACACCGTCATCGGAGCGGCTGTGAGCGACGTTGCGCCGTGGGGTGATGATCGGGAACAACACCGGGCGAACACAGTGGGAGCGATCCGCGCGTGCCTCGGGACCTTGGGACCGGGCAGTAAACTCGCCGTGTGCGGGTTGCGCGGTCCTGAAGTCGTCGTACGGGGCTTTGAGTTCCCGATGTTGCCGCCGGAGGAGACGCGAGGCGCAGTTGAGCTTGAGGCCTCCCAGATGTGCCCTTTTAGCATGGAGGACGGCGCGCTCGACCAGCAGGTGACGTCCGACCACGGCAACAAGACAAGAGGATTCTGGGTCGCCGCCGAGCGAGGCCTGATCGAAGACAGAACACAGCTTGTCCGTGAAGCCGGCTTGCAGTGCGTGTTGATGGATGTGGATGGTTTGGCGCTGCTCAACTGCCTTGAGAACTCGGGCGCCCATGTGCCGCAGGAAGCGCACGGGGACGACAACGATAGCTCCGACGAGACGCGGTCGGTCATACTCGACGTTGGCGACTCACATGCCACGATTGCGATTGTGGACGATGCCCGTCGTCCGTCTGTACGGGATGTGCCTTGCGGCGGCCACGAGATCGTCTGGCAAATGGCGCGTCAAACGAGAATGCTGCCGGATGAAGTGCGTGTCGCTCTTCTGGGTGATGAGCAGCCGGATATGGCGCCCATCCACGCAAGTCTGGAACGAGCGTGTGCGCCGCTGTTGGAGGATATTGTCACAACGCTGCGATACTACGCCGCCCAGAACCGCTCCACACGCGTCAACAAGATGCTTGTGTGCGGCAGCTTCGCTTCGGCCCGAGGTTTCATTGAGTTGCTCAGCGCCAAGTTGCCTATCGAAGTAGTCCCCTGGAACCCCATTGCCGATATGCGCCTTGATGTGGATTCATCCTGCGCAGCGATGCTGCAGAAGGCGGGTTCGTCGATGGCGGTGGCAGCCGGCTTGGCCATGAGGACGATCTGAAATGTATACGGTCGATCTGCTCAACGGAGAAGGGGTGCCGATCAGAAGCAGGCCCGGGGGCATTGCCTTCGCCTGCTTGCTCATCGTTGTCCCTCTCGTGGTTGGCATTGTGATTGTCGGCGTGTATCTTGATCGTCAGGTCACGGTATCCATACAGACGCAGCAACTGGCCAGGTTGCAGGGAGTGCTCGGAACGTTATCAGCCGCACTGGAGAAGAAACGGTCGCTCGAGGAACAGCAGGTGGCGGCCACCGGTTTCCTGGCGGACATCAAGACGGCCCTGAACAGGCATACGCAGTGGTCACCTGCTTTGAAAACGGTGATTGACAGCCTACCGAATGCCCTTGTCCTCACCAAGCTGGAGGCGCGACAGGAGTTTGTGCCACGGAAGGTCCCTGCGAAAGGGAACCCGAAGACAACGGTGGATGTCAGCGTGCCGGTGCGCACTCTCGGAATCGGTGTGTGTGGATATGATGGAAACGCATCTTACCGCGCGGTACGAGACCTCCAGGACCGACTGAGATCCTCAGCCACCCTGGGACCACGACTTGATGCGGTCACAGTCTCGCAGGAGTCCGGGACGCTGGACGGTGAGGATGTGGTGCGCTACGAACTCACTTGTGTCTTCAAACCGGAGTACGACTGAACCGACATGAAGGTTAGACATAGATACTTGGCTATTGTGGCGGTGGCGTGGGTGCCCTGTTTTGCCCTGGCGGTGGGATTCTGCTTGCTGGCCATAGGTCCGCTGGTACACCGCGGTCGAGAGCTTCGGGCAGAACTCGCCGATGCCAAGAACCTGTATGCGGTGGCTCAGGAGGCAGCGAAGAAGGAAGACCAGGTGCGCATGGCCGAGTCGGTCGAGACGCTCCATAACCGCGTGTCCGAGTTCTCCGTGCGGCTGGAGACGGCTCCCGATCTGGTGTTCGAAATTGCCCAGCTCGCGAGCGAGACGGGCGTCGCGTCGTTCGCCATGAAGCCTAGAGGCCGGCAGGGGCTTGACACGGTGCCCAATTGTGACCGCATCGGGGAAAAGCGCATCGATGTCAGCTTCACCTCGTGCTTCCACGGATTCGCTGCTCTCCTCAACGCGCTGGAAAGGCATCACCCTGTTCTGTTCGTTGAGTCGTTCACGATAAGCCACCCGCGGGTGCGATCGTCGGAGCCTCAGGTCAACATGGAACTCGCGGTTCTTATACAGAAGCCGCAGGGATCATTGCTGTGAAACGGTAACCCCAAATGGAAGCTGTGCAGAGCAAGACGGAAACCGAGGAAAGGTCGCACGAGAGGGACCTGGCGTCCTACTTGGACAGACTGCTGCGACAGGATCGCAGCCAGCCGGAGCAGGTTCCACCTCCCGCGATCCAGGAGTGCCAGGCCGCGGTTGTCTCAGCGGACCGTCATGACAGTCCGTCGCACGACGACAGCGCGCCGACGGGGCGGACCGCCGACCAGGCAAGCGGGCCCGGTGCGGAACAGGGTACTGAGATATCGAAGATCGGTGTCGCCAGACGCCCCAAACGGGCTGCCCAACCTAAGATCAGAACCAGGCCGCGCCATAGCCAGGGGCGGTCGAAAGGGAGCCGACAAATTGCGACAACGGCGCTGATCCCTGTTCTGGCGGTGACGCTCCTCGTGCTGGCGCGCCGACCCATGAAGGGGCCTCCTGCTGCGGCCGCCGAGACTCCGGCCGACATGCCGGCAGTTTCCGCAACGGCCAGTGAGGTTGAGATCGACTGGGAAATGCCTCCGCTCTACGAGCCGATCGGCCACGACCCCATGAGACTGGCGCCGTCACAAGTTCCGAACGAAGAGCCTATTGTCACGCAACTGGAGGCCCGCGCCAGCCTGGATGTTAAGGGGGTGCTCTACAGTGAGGACAGGCCGGCTGCCATCATTGGCACGCGCGTCGTGCACGAGGGTGAGCAGATATCGGGTGCGACCGTGATCAAGATCGAGCGAGATAGTGTCGAGTTCGAGGTGAACGGCCAGCGGTGGAAACAGACAGTCTCGATCTGGGCCGACTTGCCGGGTCGGAATACGGGACAGAGCGCCGAAGACGGCGTACAAGATACTGAGGAACGACTATGAAACCGCCGAGCGTCAAAGCGTGTGGTACGAGAAAGGCCGGACCCGCAACGGTTGCGTGGGTTATCTGGGCGATCATGGCTGTGTCAAACGCGTGGTCTGCCGAGTCGCAGGCGCCGTCCGAACAGACGGGGCTTCGCGAGCGGTTCAACAAGAGGATAAGCGTCGATTTCAGAAAGACGCCCATCGAGGACGTGATTCGCGTGATTACGGAGCAGGCTGATGTCGACGCGGTGCTGAGCCCCAGCATCAAGGGTGAGGTAACGGTGAAGCTGACGGATGTCACGCTGGAAGAAGCCCTGCGCAGCATCCTCGAGGTGCGTGGATATGATTACGTTGCCGGTGAGAACATCGTGCGCATCCTAACGCGCGAAGAGATGCCGGTGGTCCCTGAGAAAGACACTACGCAGATATTCGAAATCACCTACGCCGACATCGCGGAGGTCGTCAAGTCTCTCGAAAAGTTCAAGTCCGAGTCGGGTTCAGTCTCCTATATCCAGGGCACCAGCTACATTCTTGTTACCGACAAAGAGAGAAAGGTCGAGGCGATGGCGAGTTTCATCGACTCCGTGGACCACATGACGCCGCAGATACTGGTCGAGGCCCGGATTTACGACATCACGAGTCAAGACAGATTCGATCTCGGCGTCGAGTGGCAAGGGGGGACTGCGACTACCTATGACGAGTCCGGCAATCCGGACAGCACTACGGAGACACAACCTTTCGCGACCGCGGGATTCGACGGGACGATTGCCAAGACGCAGAACACCACGGCCGGCCTGCGATTCGGCTGGCTCAGCTCGAGTGTGGATATCGACGTCCTGTTGAAAGCCCAGCAGGAGAGGGTGGAGGCGAAACTCCTGGCGAACCCCCGTATCCTGGTGCTCGACAACGAGACCGCCGAGATAAAGATTGTCTCGGAGATACCATACCAGGAAATACAGGAATCGTCGCTCGGCGGCAGCATCGGCGCCACGGCGTTCCGGGAGGTGGGCGTGGAATTGCAGGTAACGCCGCATCTGGCCAGACGCGATGAGATGATTCGCTTGCACCTCAGGCCTGTCTTCAGCGTCGTCACCGGTGAAGTCGACGTCGGAGGCAGCGCTGCAGCCTACTCCCAGCCCATTGTTGATAGACGCGAAGCCGACACGAAGCTGCTGGTTAGGAACGGCCAGACCGTCGTCTTAGGTGGCCTGCGAAAGAGGCAAGTGACCAAACAGGTCAACAAGGTGCCTTTGCTGGGTGACCTGCCGATTCTGGGCGGCCTGTTCCGATTCAGGGG